>JAQWSX010000067.1 GCA_029242935.1 Akkermansiaceae bacterium | reverse complement strand
AAGGGCCCTATTAAAGGAGACACCATCGCAACCCGTGGTCGCGGTAACTCGACTCACGACGGCGACTTCTGGGCCGGCGGATACGAAGTTTGGAACAGTGATGAAGCGCAGGGAACCCTCACTTCTACTCCGTTCAAGGTTACCCACCCCTGGGCCACTTACCGCATCGGAGCCGGACCACTCCCCGAAACGCGCGTGGAAATTCTCGACCCCACTTCCGGCGCAGTCCTCCACAAATCAAGCGGTCGCGGCCAAGTCGAAGATATGGCTCTCAACACCGTCGATCTTTCAGCCCATCTTGGGAAGTCAATTCAAGTTCGCCTTATCGATGAACATTCCGGCCCGTGGGGCCACCTCAATTACGACGACTTCCGTTTCCACAAATCGCCCCCGAATTCCTCATCTAACCCAGCCGGCCGCCTCACTTCCAGCCCCCTCCTCTGGAACCTCAAAGCAAACCCAGCCGGCGAGGAGAATGACATCACTTCGACCATGTTCGTCCCCGAAGGTTTCCAGATCGAAACCATCGCCCGCGAACCCCAACTCCGGCAACCCATCGCCTTCACCTTCGATTCCCGTGGCCGCATTTGGATTGCCGAAGCCTTTGCCTATCCCCGCCGCCGGGCTAATGGCGAAGCCAATGACCGCCTCATCATTCTTGAAGACACCAACAAAGACGGCACCTTCGAAACCCACAAAGTCTTTGCCGACAATCTCAACCTTATCTCCGGATTTGAAATCGGATACGGTGGCGTCTTCGCGGCCTGCGCCCCCGAGTTTATTTTCATCCCTGACTCCAATGGAGACGACAAACCCGATGGACCTCCCCAAGTTCTCCTCGACGGCTTTTCCCTCGCCGACACTCACGAAACGCCTAACTCCTTTCTCTGGGGACACGATGGTTGGCTCTACGGTTGCCATGGCGTTTTTAACCCTTCCCTCGTCGGCAAACCCGGCACTCCGAAAGAGGAACGCCTGAAGGTCAATGCCGCCATCTGGCGCCTTCACCCCGTCACGCATGAATTCGAGATCTATTCCAACGGTGGGTCCAACCAATGGGGCCTCGACTACGGCCCCGACGGCTCCCTTTTCATGACTCATTGCCGCAGCTCCTGGGGCCTTGGCCCGGTCAGCCAGGTCTTTCGCGATGGTCATTGCTGGACCCAGAACAATTCTAACTATCGCAATTTCATCGCCTCCGACAAACAAGGCTGGAACCGCACCAACTCTCCTCTCTTTAACTATTTCGACTCCATCGCCGCCTATGGACACGGCGAAGGTGGCGCCGGAAAACAAGGATCCCGCGCCATCTTTGGAGGACATTCCCATGTTGGAACCATGGTTTACCTTGGTGACAACTGGCCAGCCGAATACCGCGGCGACCTTTTCACCCACAATCTTCACGGTCACCAACTCAACCGCGAAATCCTCGCCCCCCGTGACTCGGCCTACCTCTCCAGCAGCCACGGCCAGGACCAACTTTACACACCCGATAAAAAGTATCTCGCGGTCGATCTCAAATACGGACCCGACGGCTCCGTCTACTCCATCGACTGGCACGACACCCAACAATGTCACGTGAACGATACCGCCCGCTGGGACCGCACCAATGGCCGCCTCTACCGCATGTCATGGAAAGAAACATTCAAACCAGCTCAGTTCGATGATCTTTCCAAGGCTCCGGAGAAAGAACTCCTCTCCTACATGAACCATAACAACGAATGGTTCGCCCGCATGGCCCAGCATCAACTCCGACAACGCGCTGCAAACAATACTCTTTCCAGCAAACTCATACCTGCTCCCCGGCTCGCTCTCCTCGATCCAAGCCACCCTCATCGTTTTCGTCACCTCGTGGCCCTCGATGCCACCGGGTCACTTGGGCCATCCGACTTTAAAAAGCTTCTCAACGACCCCGACGAGACCATCCGAAGCCACGCCCTCCACCTTCTCACCAACCGCACAAATTCGGACCTAAGGCCTTACTCAACTATCCTCCTCGACCTCGCCAAAAACGATCCTTCCGCCCGACTCCGCCTCACTCTTGCCGGAGCTTGCCAACATCGTATTCACAAGGAGATCCGCCTCCCCATCCTTCTTGCCCTTGCAAATCGTGCCGAAGACATTCACGACCGCTTCATTCCGAAAATGATTTGGTTTGGTCTCGCTACCAACGCCAACAAAGAGCCTGAACTTCTTGCCAAGATTGCCATCTCTACCCCACTGCCACTCCTCCGTGACTCCATCCTCTGGCACTTTGCGAAAAAAGACCCCAATCAATCCATCGCACTCGCCAATCAACTCACCGAACCCTCTGCAATCTCCCGCTCGGCTGCCGTCATCAATCAAGCTCTCAACGGCAGCAAACTCCCCGCACCTGACGAATGGAACAAATTCGCCTCGAAAGCCGGAGCGACCGGCGACGCCAAAACCATCGCCCATATCGCCAAGCTCAATGCCATCTTCGGACTTGCTGAAATGCAAACAGACTCCGTAGCCGAACGGGCCAAGCAAGCTGCCAATGCCTTTGCTATATGCGTAGCTTGCCATCAACCCGAAGCCAGTCCCACCGGCCCCTCTCTTAAAGAAATCTCCCAAGTCTATGACTCGAAGGAAGCAATTATCGCGTGGACCAAGAACCCACAAAAGAAGCGGGAAAACTATCCTCAAATGCCGCCCTTCGACAAACTTGACTCCCGCACCCTCGAACTCGCCGCCGAACACCTTCTCCGCATCCGCAATGGAGCTACCGGAGCACCAGGAGCCAAAGTCGACACCAAGAAAATTCTCTTCCTCGCCGGACGCGACTCCCACGGCTGGGGCTCGCACCAACACTTCGGCGGCACCAACATTCTCGCCACGGGAATGCGCAACTCAGCTCTACCGATTGAAGTCAACGTCATCCGCGAGTGGCCCGACGACACCCTTCTCCTCCAACAAGATGCCCTCGTGATTTACTCAGATGGCTGGGGAGCCCACCCCGCTAACGGGAAATTGGCTTCTCTCAAAAAGTTCATGGACCAAGGAGGTGGTCTCACCGTCATTCACTGGGCCACTGGACTTGGATCACCCGATGCCGGAAACAAAACAAAAGACCACTCCGCCGACCCAATTCGACGGCAATGGCGTAACCTCGTTGGAGCCGACTTTGAACCCTGGCATTCCGTGAGCCGGTTCTGGGATGCCTCCTTCGAAAAATTGCCCAAGCATCCCGTTACTCGCGGCGTGCCGCCCTTTGTCATTCACGACGAATGTTACTTCCACCTCCGGTGCACCGACCCCGAACACGATCACCTCACTCCACTCCACGGAGCCCTTCCCCTACCCGGCATCATTCATCCAGGTCGCGCCATGGACAGTGGGTCCGATTCAGCGGTTGATGCGGTAACGAAGGGCGAGGAGCAATATTGCGCCTGGGGCTTCGAACGACCAGCAGGTGGACGAACCTTCGGCTTCACTGGCGGCCACACCCATTGGAACTGGGGCCGCGATGAACTCCGCAAACTCATCCTCAATGGAGTTTACTGGACAACCGGCTCCGAAGTTCCTGAGAAAGGAATCTCTTCCACCAGACCAACCGCGAGCGAGATGCTGGAAAATCTCAACGGAAACCCCGGCTGGACAACCGAGGGTCTTCAAATCCTTCTCGATCGGGCTGGCGAAGGCGAACTCATCAAATGGAATCAGTTTTCCGGGAGAGAGCTACCTGTGGGACCAAAGCTAAAACCATCTCCCAAAAAGGATCTTGGTCCTGGCCTCGTCATTGAAGGAGAAAGCATGAGGGTTCTCAAAGCAGACGGCACAACCCAAGCACAAGGGATGGAATCTTTTGGCAACGGGATCTGGAGTGGTAACTCGCAACTCTGGTGGCTCGCCGAAAAACAGGACGCATCACTCACCATCGAATTCTCCATCCCAAAAGCAGGTGACTATAACCTCTACTTTGCGGCGACCAAAGCTATCGACTACGGCATCCACTCCCTCACCCTCAATGGACAAACCCTCGGAAAACCTCGTGACTATTTCCAAGCCAAAGCCAAAGGAGTCTCCCACACCGGCCAAATCAAGCTGGGAGAAACCTCTTTTAAGAAAGGAAAAAATATCCTTATCATCAAAGCAATAGGCGCCCATCCAGACTCTGTTAAACGCTATATGTTCGGCCTCGATTTCC
This sequence comes from Akkermansiaceae bacterium, assembly GCA_029242935.1. Lineage (GTDB taxonomy): Bacteria > Verrucomicrobiota > Verrucomicrobiia > Verrucomicrobiales > Akkermansiaceae > SW10. The sequence goes on along the minus strand of JAQWSX010000067.1, from coordinate 16,043 downwards.
TCCGTCTCGCCCCCACGAAGTAGTTCTTTTTCAAATCGAGCTCATCATCGATGAAAAACCCCAAGATCTCACTACGTTTCCTCAGGCGGATGATATCGATCGTCTGATGGTCTCTGCTGCTTGGCGTTAGACCATCCCACTGCCAGCAACATGCCATTTCGAGTCATCATTCCTATCCTCCTGACCCTCTGTGCTCAGGCCGATGACTTCTTCAGCTCCCAAATCCTCCCAATCCTCAAAGACAACTGCTACGAATGCCACTCTCATGAGGCCAAAAAAATGAAGGGTGGCCTCACCCTCGACTCGAAAAGCGGGTGGATTCAAGGGGGTGACAGCGGCCCCATAATCATCCCAGGGAAACCCGAAAAGTCACTCCTGATCACAGCCATCCGGCACGGGGACTCCGACTACGAAATGCCTCCTAAAAAGAAGCTACCTGACGAAGAAATAAACTTCTTGGTCGACTGGGTTAAACGCGGCGCCCCCGACCCCCGCACCGATTCCCAAGCAAAGGCCATCGATACCGACTGGTGGTCCCTTAAAAAACTCACCGCTCCAAAGATCCCTGCCCCGGGACACCCCATCGACGCCTTCATCCAGGAAAAACTCACTCAACAAAATCTCAACTTTTCTCCCCCCGCCGACCTCACCACTCTTGCTCGACGCCTCTTCGTCAATCTTCACGGCTACCTCCCCGCTCCCGAAGAGATCGCTCCCTTCGTCGAGAACAAAAGCCCACGAGCCACTCAAGGTCTCATAGATCAACTCCTCGCCTCTCCCCACTATGGCGAACGCTGGGCCCGTCACTGGCTCGACACCATCCACTTCGCCGATTCACACGGTTGTGAGCACGACGGTAAACGCCCTCACGCCTGGCGATTTCGGGATTACGTTATCGATCGCCTCAATGCCGATGTTTCTTGGGACAGCTTTATCCGCGAGCAACTCGCACCCGACGTCTTCTTCCCCAGTGAACCACAACTCATCGCCGGCCTTGGTTTCATCGCGGCCGGCCCACTCGAACTCAGCCGCGCCGGAACTGCCAAACACACTTTTGACTATCTCGACCGCGACGACATCGTGACCCAAACCATGGCCGCCTTCACCAGCACCACCGCGAATTGCGCCCGCTGCCATAACCACAAGTTTGATCCTGTCAGCCAGGAAGATTACTTCGCTCTCCAAGCCGTCTTCTCTGGGGTCGGAAAAGGTGACATCGAATTTGACGCTTCTCCCAAAGTGAAGGCAGAGCGTGATGAAATGAATCAGCTTCTTTCCGCAGCTTCGACAAAGAACAGGGATATTCTATTGCAAAAACGATACCACAAGATCGTCAAAACCTGGATCTCCAATCATCAAAGAACTTCTCTCGAATGGAAGCCTCTCAACCCCGAGACCTTTATCGCTTCTGGTCAAACAAGGTTTACCAAACAAAAAGACCTTTCCCTCTTTGCAGAGGGAGTTTCTACCGGACCAGAAAGCTATACCATCACCACGCCCATCGATATTAAGCGCATCACTGGACTCCGGATCGATGTCCTTCGAGATGACCGCCTCCCGAAAGGGGGACCCGGTAGAGCCGAAAACGGAAATCTTCACCTCGCAGAAATCGACCTCCAATGGTTTCCGAGAAATACTCAGCAAGCCACACCCATGAAAATCTCCCGAGCGACCGCCGACTTTAATCAAGACGGCTGGACCTCGGCACACGCGATCGATAGCGACCCCAAAACCGCGTGGGCCATCTATCCCGAAATCAACAAATCACACCACATCGTTTTCGAATTCGATCAACCCATTGAGGCGCCATCTGGAGGGAAGCTGGCCATCACCCTGAAACACCTTCCGCCGGTTCACCTTATCGGGCGCTTCAAACTCTTCGCCACCGATGCAGCCGGCGCTAACGCCCGAGCTTTTCCTCCCCCGGTCTCCGGCGGCCTCGCCAAATCCGCCGCGCAACGTGCCGAAAACGAAACTCTCGCCCTTGCTGCCATCGCACTTAAAGACCACGCCGAAAAATCCCTTGCCAAAATCCCCCCCAAACAAACCGTCTACGGGGTTTCAAACTTCTGGTCCCACGCAAAGAAGACCGCCCCCTATCTACCCAAGCCCGTTCACCTTCTCCGCCGGGGTAACATCAATAAACCACTGCACAAAGTTGGCCCCGGAGCACTCACTTCCCTCGATCACCTTCCCAGTCGATTCCTACTCGATGACCCCAATGATGAACCGGCTCGGCGTGCTGCGCTCGCCAACTGGATTGCGCATTCCGAGAATCCTCTTACTTGGCGCTCTATCGTTAATCGAATCTGGCACTACCACTTTGGGCAAGGTCTCGCCAACACTCCCAACGACCTAGGTCGCATGGGATCTATCCCCTCCCATCCCAAACTTCTTGATTGGCTCGCTGTTTGGTTCCGCGATGAAGCGAAAGGATCGCTCAAGGCGCTTCACAAGCTCATCCTCACTTCCAAAACCTGGCAACAAGCCAGTCTCGACTCCGCTCACAAAGTCGACGCAACCAACCGCCTCCTCTCCCACATGAAACGCCAACGCCTCGACGCCGGGGTTTTTCGCGATTCTCTTATTCATCTTTCCGGCAAACTCGAATTCACGATGGGCGGCCCCGGAATCGAACAATTCACGCGATCGAAATCCAAACAAGGCGCACTCAAACTCAACTACGAATCCTTCGACTGGAATTCCGCCCAAGCCGCCCGTCGCAGCATCTACCGGGTCGTCTGGCGTGGCATCCCCGACCCCTTTATGGAGGCCCTCGACTTCCCCGACCTTGGCCTTCTCACCCCAAAACGAACTTCCTCCGTCTCCTCACTCCAATCCCTTGCTCTCTTTAACAATAACTTCGTCCTTCACTCCAGCCAGTGGCTCTCAGATCGCGCCGAAAAAGAACACCAAAATCTCGATTCCCAAATCCACCGCCTCATCGAGCTCCTTTGGCTCCGTCCACCTAACTCGAAAGAAAAAACCCTCTTCAAAACCTACGCCCAACAACACGGCCTTTCTGCTCTCTGCCGCATCCTAATCAACAGTAACGAATTTCTCTTCATCGAATGAACCGAAAATCCTTTCTCTGGCAATCCGGCGGCGGCCTCGGTGGCGTCGCTCTTGCCCACCTGCTCGTGCAAAACTCCCAGGGTAAATCCACGCCCGATCTCAACGGCGGCCTTCACCATCCCGCCAAGGTCAAACGCGTCATCCAACTCTTCATGAACGGAGGTGTCAGCCCCATGGACACGTTCGACTATAAACCCGAACTGGCCAAACTCCACGGGCAAAAACTCGGCCCCGATAATACCCCCGAAGGCTTCACCGGAAAACCCGGAGCGATCCTCAAGAGCCCCTTCGAATTCAAGCAGCACGGCCAATCCGGCCAGTGGGTCTCTTCCGTCTTTCCACATCAGGCAAAACACGTCGACGACATGGCCTTCCTCATGGCCATGAAAACGAAAACCAACGTTCACGGTCCCGCTGCCTATATGATGAACTCCGGCTTTCTCCTGCCCGGTTTCCCCTGCCTCGGGGCCTGGACTTCCTACGCGCTGGGCAACCTCACCGACAACCTTCCCACCTTCGTCGTTCTCCCCGACGGCCGCGGCCTTCCCTACAACGAACGAGGCACTTTCTCCTCAGGCTTCCTTCCCCCCATCCACCAGGGCACCGTCATCAAATCCAACGGAAAAAGCCCCGTCCCCCACCTCTTCGCCAACGAGCAATTCTCCTTCGCCAACCCCGCCGCCGAAAGCGACGGACTCGACCTTCTCAAGAAAATCAATCAATCCCACGCCGACGAACACCCTCACGATTCGCGTCTCGAATCCCGCATCCGCGCCTACGAATTGGCCGCCAAAATGCAACTCTCCGCTCCCGAAGCCTTCGATCTCTCGAGCGAACCAAAACACATCCATCAAGCCTACGGCACCGACAACGCCACCACCGAAGACTTCGGCCGCCGCTGCCTCCTCGCCCGCCGTCTCTGTGAACGCGGAACCCGCTTCGTCCAGGTCTGGAGCGGACCCCAGGGCAACAAAAAAAACTGGGACAACCACGGCAGCATTTCAAAAGAACTCGCTCCCATCGCCGCCGCCGTCGATCAACCCATCGCCGCTCTCCTCCAGGACCTCAAACAGCGCGGCCTCTTCGAAGACACCCTCCTCATCTGGACCACCGAATTCGGCCGCACCCCTTTCGCCCAGGGAGCCGACGGCCGCGATCACAACGGCGGCACCTTCGTCACCTGGATGGCCGGAGCCGGCATCAAAGCCGGAACCTCACACGGCCAAAGCGACGACCTCGCCTATCAGACTGCCGAGGACACCACCTACTGCTACGACCTCCACGCCACCATCCTCCACCTCATGGGCATCGATCACGAAAAGCTCACCATCCGCCAAAACGGCATCGACCGACGCCTCACCGACGTCCACGGCCACGTCGTTCATGACATCCTTTCCTGAAATACTTTTAACATTTCACTGATCCAGAATCACCCCGACTGGATGGAAAATGGCTGGTCGATCTCGCATTCTTTTCTATCGCACCTGCAAAGTCGCTGTTTTAAATCGTGTAAGCCAATCGATTCCTTCCTCGACAAAGACTTCTTCGGTTTTCTATTCCCTCCTTGTCCATGCGTCTCCTTCCTTTCCATCTATTCCTTATTTTCTCCATTTCTTCGGAAGCGATCGAACTCGGACAAATCGAGACTAAGGAAACCCGTGCCGCCGAGGCCCGGCACGCCGAAAAACTCAACCCAAAGCGGGACGGCTGGGACACCGAAGCCTTCTCAAACACGGCACAAGCGAAACTCAACGAACTGGGATCTCTCCTCTGTAAGCCTAAAACGCCCAGCGCTGAATCCTTCACCTCGTTCGTCAAAGCTAATGCCCTCAGCACCCGACTTCTTCCAATTGACTCTCTCAAAAAAATCTACGGAGGGCCTAACCTTGAGGTAAAACGCCTTGCTACTGGAACCTCTCTCAATTCCGATCAAAACCCTCTCTTGCAATTTCAAACCCTCTCAACGGCTTTCGACTCTCCCCGCTTCAAATTTAAACTTTTCAACGTCACAAAGCTCGACCGTCTTCAGACCTTAACAAAACAATTCTTTGCATTCAGTGACGAAAAAAGAGAACTAAATGCGACTTGGTCAATTTTGTGGGAAGGAGAAGATCCGAAAATTAAATCGATCAACCTCGAGGAATGCGAACTTGTCACCCGCGCCCAACCAAAGCCTCTCCTCACCGACGCCACTGGTTCCTTTCTCGAGTCCCGACCCGACCTCACCGACCACCTCGGCCATGGCATTAACTACTGGCAGGGCCGCGTCGAAAAAATCCTCTCCATGCACTACTTCGGCCACAACGGACTCGCCGTCGGCGACGTTAATGGCGACGGACTCGATGACCTCTACCTCTGCCAATCAGCCGCCGTCCCCAACAAACTCTTCCTCCAACAAAAAGACGGCTCCACCAAAGAAGTAGCCGCCGATTCCGGAGTCGATCTTCTCAACGCCACCCGCGGATGCCTTCTCATCGATCTCGACAACGACGGAGACCAGGACCTCGCCCTCACGACACCATACGCGACCCTAGTCTACGCCAATGATGGCTCTGGGAAATTCTCTCTCACCCAAAACATCAGCATTGCTTCCGGCGGCTACTCACTCACTTCCGCCGACTATGACAACGATGGCGACCTCGACCTCTACGTCTGCGTCTACTACCAAAAACCCGGCGACGCCTCCGCCCTCGCCTATCCCATCCCCTACCACGACGCCAACAACGGCGGCCAAAACATCCTTCTTCGCAACGACGGAATGAAATTCACCGATGCCACCAAGGAATCCGGCATGATGACCGAAAACCACCGCTTCAGCTTCGCCGCCTCCTGGGAAGACATGGATGCTGACGGCGACATCGATGTCTACGTCGCCAACGATTACGGACGAAATAATCTCTATCGCAACCAACTCTCCCAAACCGGCAAAGCCACCTTCACCAGCGACGCCGCCGCTCCCGGAATCGAAGACACATCCTTTGGCATGTCCGTCTGCTGGGGCGACGCCAATGCCGACGGCTTCATCGACCTCTACACCGGCAACATGTTCTCCGGTGCCGGGAATCGCATCGCCTTTCAAGATCAATTTCAACGACATGCCCCTGGCGAAATCAAAGCAAAACTCCAGCGTACTGCGCGGGGAAACTCACTCTTCATAAATAATAAAAATGACACCTTCACCGACGTCACTATGACCGCCGGGGCCCGACAAGGTCGCTGGGCCTGGGGTTCCATCTTCGCCGACCTCAACAATGACGGGCTCGAAGACCTCGTCGTCGGAAACGGCTTCGTCACTGGAAAAAAAGAAGATGACTTGTGAAGTTTCCTCTGGCGACAGGTCATGTCGATCACCCCGGACAAAGCTCCCGAAACGCTCCTCGCTTCTGATCCCAACGCCCTCTTTCTTCAGCGCACCGATGAGATCAATGAACTCCTCGACTCCGGCGCCTCACTCAGCGGTCACGAACGAAACTGCTTCTTCCTTAACACCGGTGACGGACAATTCGCCACCGCTTCCGCCACCAGCGGATTCGATTTCTACGACGACGCCCGCGCCGTCGCTCGCTCCGATTGGGATCAAGACGGCGACCTCGATCTCCTCTTCGCCAACCGCACCGCCCCCCGCCTCCGCTTCTTAAAAAACCAATCTCCCACCTCTAACTTCATTGCCCTCCGACTCGTCGGCACCAACTCCAATCACGATGCCATCGGCGCTCGCGTCATCCTCAAATCCGGCCCACGCACCCTCCTTCGCAGCCTCCGCGCCGGCGAAGGTTTCCTCGGCCAATCCAGCAAATGGCTCCACTTTGGCCTCGGCGATTCGGAAGCGATCGACAGTCTCACAGTTCACTGGCCCGGCGGAAAATCTGAAATCTTCACCGACCTCAAAGCAAACGCCTGGTTCCACCTCACTCAAGGCACCGGAAAAGCCGCCGCCTGGACTCCCCCAAAACGCAGCATCAATCTGCCCGAAAAAACCTTCATCCTCCCCCCATCCTCCGCCCAAGCCGCGGTCCGTCTCTGCGCGCCCATGCCCATCCCTCAACTCACCGCCCTCAACGATTCGGGAGTCAAAGAAAACATCGTCCCGAAAAACAACCGCCCCCTCTTTCTCACCCTCTGGGCCAGCTGGTGCCCCGCCTGCAATTCAGGATTTCAGGATCTCGCCCAACACGCCGCCCAACTTGAAAAAGCCGGTATCAACACCCTCGCCCTCTCTGTCAATGGACTCGGCGAGGGCGACAATTCCACCTTCAGCGACGCCAAGGCCTACCTCAAAAAAATTAACCTTAATCTTACCCACCAACGCGCCCACCCCGACCTCCTCCAACAACTTCAAATCATCGCCAATCGCATCATCGCCCAAAACGAACCCCTCCCTCTCCCCTCCGGATTCTTACTCGACCCAGCCGGACGGGTCATCGCTTTTTATCGAGGCCCGGCTCCCGTTGATCATCTTATTGCAACCGCTAAATCACTGTCTCGTCAGGATCCTGCGACAATTTTTAAGAACTCCCTTCCCTATGCTGGAACCTGGATCGGACAGGCAAGGAGTCATTCGACTAGTCGCCTCGTCAATCATTTCATTGAAGCTGGCTTCATCCAATCAGGCCTCGAGTTCGCCAAATCACACAAGTCCGCTTTCGCCTCCAGCCTCGCTTATGCCGAAGTCTTCTCAGGCATCGGTAATCATTATGGAGATCAAGAGGATTTCAAAACTTCCATTGCCTACTACCGCGAGGCTCTCACCAAACATGAAGAGGCGCCCTTGATTCACTTTAATCTTGCTCTGGCCCTTGAGCGCCTTGGAAACACCTCCGAAGCCCTGCAAGGCTATCAACGCGCCATTGAACTAGATCCCAAAATCACGGTCGCACACCTCAACCGGGGCGCCATTCTTGCCAGAGACCCCAAGCGACTTGCCGAGGGCATCACCTCTTTACAACAAGCGGTCCGTCTCAACCCCAATCTTGCCGCCAGCTATTACCATCTAGGTATGGCATTCGAGCGCAGCCGAAATTTTCAAAGCGCTTTCGATAATTACCGGAAGGCCTCGCTCCTCGCCCCAGACCACTACGGTAGCGCTATGCAGATGGCACACCTTCTTGAAAGAGCCGGACAGCTAGATCGAGCGCTGACTGAGTACCAAAAAATTGCGGCGATTCATTTAAAGAACCCACAGGTCCCCTTTCAAATGGGCATGGCAAGCGAGAGACTCAAAAAAATTGGCGACGCCATCGCTTACTACCGCAGCTCGCTGACCCTCACTCCAAACTATGTCCCCGCCCTCAATAATCTTGCTTTCCTTCTCGCTACGAAAACCGAACACCTCAAACCGAAGGAAGCTTTGCAACTTGCCAATCAAGCCGCCAATCTAACAAAACACCAACAGCCAGCAATTCTCGATACTCTCGCAAGTGCCCTCACCGCAACCGGTGACCTCAGCAAGGCGAAACAGACGCTTGAAAAAGCCCTCACTCTTGCTCTCGCGGCGAACCAAGTGGCTTTAGCTTCTGAGCTGAAACACAAACTCGAAAAGATCAAATAGAAAAGGCTCCACTCCGCGCAAGAGGTGGTTTTTTGGTATGTGAAAGTGGACTGGGGCTATGGTCAAACCCCATTTTTCTTATTATCGTGAAAAGGTAAATTAGATGTTACCCATAGAAATTATGAACTTAAGACACATCATCGCGACTGCTCTCCTGCTGCCTGCAGGCTTACAAGCCGCCACCATCACAGCATCAGGGATCGACACCCTAACACCGCTCGGACACGCCCTTGGCACTGATGTTGCCGACCTCGATGCCAATGGATCTGGTAGCGATGGGTTCGTCATTTTTAACTCTATTGCAGAAGGAGGAAATCAAGGTGGAAAACCTTGGAATGAATCTATGGTAGACTCGCTGCCTGCTTACGTAAGCAACCTTGACGGAAGCGCCTCCACTTCTACTGGTGGCTGGGCTAATTATGATGATGTTCTCATTGGGGGATCTACCCACAACACTGGGGGTATCGCGAATTCTCCTGGAGGCGGGGTTGAAACCGCTATCTTTTCTTTCCAATTAAATGGAAGTGTTCCGCAGTCGATCAATCTCGGCATTCTTACTGATGCATCGGACAGCCCAAACTGGACCGCCACCAATGTCCGAATCGAAGGTCCAGGTGCGGTGACTGCCTCACAAAATCTAACTGTTGATGGCGCTGCTGATTTGCTCAACTTCAATATCGCTGGCGGCATTGCCGGTGATACCTACACCGTCCATGCCACTTCTGCTGGGTCCGGAGTTGTAATCGCCGCAGCCACCTTTGACTCAGTTCCCGAGCCCAGCTCAGGAGGATTATTGCTCCTTGGAGCCCTGCTCAGTCTCGCAAGACGAAAGCGGTAAATATAATTTTTAATTTCTCTAATTTTCTAAGGCCCGGATTTTTTCGGGTCTTTTTTTTGCCCACTTGAACCCATGGCTCATCCAGCCCTTATTTTGCTGTGTGGATTTCCCGTATCCAGAAGTTGATTGTCCCTATTCCCAAACGAGCCTAGATTCCCTTTACTTAAATTATGATAAAGAATGCAATCAAATGCTCCATTACCCTGGTAGGGTCTATACTTTTAGGTCACGCCGGCACCGTCACGAGCGCCGGCACTATCACCGACCTAACTCCGGAAGGTTTCGGTAGCGGGACCGACATCGCCGACCTCGATGCAAACAAGCTCGGACAGGAGGGCTTTGTTCTCTTCAACTCAAGACCCGAGGGAGAGAATCAAGGCGGTCAGGTTTGGGATGACCAAATCGTAGATAACAAACCCGCTTATATTTCCAATCTTGATGGTGGCCTCTCCACCTCATCCGGTGGCTGGGCCAACTACGACGATGTCACCGTTGGGGGTAATAACTATAACACTGGTGGAATCGTCCTCTCTCCCGGTGGCGGGGTTGAAACCGAGCTCTTTCGCTTCACGATCGGTGCAGGCACTCCCACGGATCTCCGCATAGGCTTAATCGCCGACAACAGCGACAGCATTAACTGGGACGCAACAAATATTCGTATCGCACAAGATGGCGGCGGCACTGCAAATCAGGACGTCGACCGAAACGGCGGCCTTGATCTCGTCCAATTCGACATCACTGACTCCAGCAGCGGTGAGATTTATATCATCTACGCCACCTCGGCAAATTCCGGTGCCCTTCTCGGCGGAATCACTTTCGACGGTAAACCCGACCTCTCTGGTATCACCGACCCAACCAGCACGGATGGCGATTCTCTCGGCGACAATTGGGAGAATTTCTATTTTGGCGACTTAACCACTGCTGACAACACTACTAATTCCGACACCGATGGGTTCAGCGACCTCGAAGAATGGAACTACTTTTTGTCTAGCGCCCGGATGATAAACCCTCTGGATGACGACTCCGACTCCGATACCCTCTCTGATGATGCTGAGGTAAACACCCACGACACCGATCCCACTTCCAAGGATTCTGACTCCGACGACCTTCCTGACGGTTATGAAGTCCTCAACAACCTAGACCCCAATCTTAATAGCGGTAATGACGGAGCCAATGGAGACCCTGATCTGGACACTCTCGACAACATCACAGAATTTGGCTTGGGAACGCATCCGAATAAAGATGATACAGATGAAGATGGCTACAAAGATTCAGCCGAAAACAAAAGTGGGTTTTGGTTCAACAAAACCTCGACAGGCACTGACCCCCTCAACCCCGATACCGATGGTGACGGTATTAAAGATGGCCTAGAAAACCCCGACCTTCCCTTTGATGCTGCCAACCCCACAACTCAGCCCGGAACAGATCCCAATTTCTGGGATACCGATGAGGACGGAGCGGGCGATAATACTGAAATCACCAATGGCACTGACCCTACCAATCCCGGAAGTATTCCCGCCCCTTCACCGAATGTCCTGAGTGCCGACTTCCAAGGCATCCCCGGCATCTTCAACGCATTTCCCATTCTCATGGAAGGTGGAACCCGACAAGCCGACTACCTCTCTGGGACATGGAACGCTCTCGACATCACCGGCCACGATGGCACCGACACCGACCCTTCGTGGACTGACTTGGTCAATGCACAAGGAAACCCTACCAACATTAGCTTTAACATTACTGGCATCATTTCCTCCTGGACCAACGCCTCAGCTGGAACGCCCGTATTCGACGACTATCTTTTCGTCAATGCGGGTAACGCCGACCCGGACATGGACTGGAACATCGCAGGCCTTTTTCCAAACAGAACCTACAAGTTTTTTCCATACGGTGGAATTGCCCGGGATCTCACCATGACTGTCGACACCAACGGAGACAGCGACCTTAACGATGAAACCCCAACCCGCGTCCCACCTAAGGGAGGTGTAGAATTCACCGTCACCTCCGACGCGACGGGTAAGATCATCGGAACAATGACCCCCGGAAATTCCGGCGAAGCCAACTGGGGCGGCTTCGAAATCGTAGGAGCACTCCCAGGAGCTTCCGGAGGCGAACTTGCCATTCAAACACTTGATTATGATGGCGAAGATGTCTTCCTCACTTGGAACAGCACTCCCGGTGTGATCTATACCATTGAAGCCAGCACCAACCTCAACGACTGGACTTCAATCCTGACTGATATTAACGCGGCAGCCAGCCCCGCCACCACTACGAGCCAATTGGTTGACAGCCCTGCTGAAACGACGAAATTTTACCGAGTCGTCCAACAGTAAAACCACCACTCCAAATCTTCAGGGGAACGGTCTTTGGACCGTGCCCCTTTTTCACACCATCGCATCAATGAAAAAAGCCCTTCTTGCTACCCTCCTTGTCGCTCAATTTCTAAGCGCACAAGACAGTGTCATCGTTTTCAACGAGATTCACTACCACCCGGCCAAAGACGACTCATCGCTTGAATTCATCGAACTCTACAATCAGCTTGCGGTGGATACTGATATCTCCAACTGGCGACTCGATGGTGACGTGCAATTTGACTTTCCAGAGGGCACCACAATCCCAGCTCGAGGCTACCTTGTTGTCGCCAAAAATCCCGCTGCCCTTCAAGCCGCTACTGGTTACGGAGGTGCTCTGGGGCCATACCATGATTTTCTCTCGAATTCGGGTAATAGCCTTCGCCTCTACAATAACAACCGTTCCTTCATTGTTTCCAATTCGGCACCACCCACCTTCACCGCGGACACTCTTTGGAATGTCGACATCCAGGGCAACGGAAACGGCGGAGCCTCCGGGCAACTCTCGCCGCCCAACAATATGTCGGGCACAGTCAATGGACTTGGCGGAACCTGGAATTACTTCACCGTCGGCGGCCATTCCACCACCTCCAACAACCCCACTCTCGATCTCGTCAAAAGCGATGGCTCAAACTCTTCGGTCGACTTCACCATCACCGGTACCATTAGCGGTTGGAGCCAAAACGGCGACAATCTCTTCGCCGACTACCTTTTTGTAAACGCCGGCAATTCCGACCGAGATCTCAACTGGCAAATCACCGGCCTCGACTCCGGCGAAACCTATACTCTTATTCTCTACGGTGGCGTGAGCCGTGATGTCAAAATCACTGTCGACACGGACGGTGACGGCAGCCTCGCTGATGAGTCAGCTATTATCGCACCGGTTAACGCCGGGGTCGCCATCGAAGACATCACTCCCTTCCCCGGAGCCAATTCCCTCATTCTCGGTAAAGTCGAACCCGGCAGCGTCAGCGAAGGAAACTGGAGTGGTTTCCAACTTTTCATTCCCTCCGGAGGGGCTGGAGGTGGCAACTCCACCGGAGGTATCTCCACCGATTCCCTCGACAAACGCCGTATCATGGACGAGCTGAATTATTCCGATACCTCGCCATGGCCCATTTCTCCCGACGGATCCGGCTTCACCCTCGCTAAAATCGACCACGCAAGCGGCTCATCGGAAGCCTCCAATTGGGGCTTCAGTAGCTCCTCCAACGGCACACCCGGAACCCCCAATACTAACACTCCACTCCCTTCCCTCGTCATCAACGAAGTCTCTGGAACTCTCGACACAACCTTCCAGATCGAAATCAACAATCCCACCTCCTCTGCGATCAACCACACCAATTTCGTTATTTCCTCTTCTGACCCAATTCACTCTGACTACCTCCTCCCTTCCGGCTCACTCGCTCCTGGTGCCTTCCTCACCATTAAGGCAACAACCCTCGGTTTCACCCCTGCCGACAACAACCGCCTCTTCCTCTATTCCTCCGGAAAAAACAAGATCCTTGATGCCGTGCGTATCGATGATCGATCTCAGGCCCGCTTCCCGAACGCTACGGGAGAGTGGTTGCACCCAGAAACCCTTTCGTTCGGCTCCCCGAATTCAGTCGCACTTCAAGACAACATCGTGATCAATGAAATCTTCTATCACGCATACCCCGATCGCGGAAACCCCGGAGCTCCCGCTCCCGTCACTTTAACGACCGCTCTCAATTTCAATTCAGAATGGCGCTACAACCTGGACGCCGGATCCTCCGGTCTCCCCTCGAATTGGGCAACTACCACTCACATTGTCGATAACACGAGCTGGAAACAAGGCCCCGGACTTCTTGGCAAGGAAAGCTCCACCCTTGGCGAGCCTATCGGCACCGAGATGACACTTTCAGCTAAAATCCCTTACTACTTTGAAACCGAGTTCGCCTACTCCGGCAGTGGCCCTGTCAGCAAAATGACAATCAATCACTATATTGATGATGGAGCCATCATCTCCCTCAATGGTATCGAAATTGAACGCGTTGGGATGCCCGCAGGTGCCATTACGCCCACGACATCAGCTTCCCCCGGCGTCGGCAACGCCTCTCTTGGCACCCTCACCATCAGCAACCCAAATGTTCTCGCAGGGATTAATCGCCTTTCCGTTGAAGTCCACCAAGCCAACACCAACAGCAGCGATATTGTTATGGGCCTCGAAGTTATACTGGAACATCCCTCCGGAGGAGGAGGCATTCCGTCCACCGGATACTCGGAGCGGGATGAGGAATGGATCGAACTCTACAACAAATCCCCAAATCTCATCGATCTCACCGGATGGAAGATCCGAGGTGGAATCAGTTTCGACTTTCCTCCAACCTCTATTGCTCCCGATGCCTATCTCGTGGTTGCAAAGGAAAGCTCTGCTCTTTCCAACAAACATCCCACTGCCGTTATCCTAGGCGATTTTTCCGGGAATCTCGCTAATGGCGGAGAAACCATACGTCTCATCGATCCCAATGGAAATCCCGCTGACGAAGTCCGTTACTACGATACTAGAAAGTGGCACTCAAAAGCCGATGGAAACGGCTCCAGCCTCGAACTTCGTGATCCTGAATCCAACAATAATGTCGCCGGATCTTGGGCCCCATCAACCCAGTCCGGAGAGTGGCAATCATTCACCTACACTGGAACCGCCATCAATGATAGTATTGGCAACAACGCCTACCACGAGTTCCTCATCGCCCTTCTCGACGCTGGCGAATTCCTACTCGACGACGTCAGCGTCATCGAAAATGGAAATATCGAATTCATCCAAAACGGAGACTTTGAATCCGATACCCCCGGCAGTCCAGCTGCCAAATGGCGAGCCGTTGGAACTCATGGCAGCCATGGAAAAACACTCGTCGTTGCTGACCCTGATGATCCTAGCAACCTATGTCTCCACGTCATCGCAACCGGTCCGACCGAAGACAAACACAACAAACTCGAAACGACCTTCGCCAACTCCGAACGCGTCGTAATCGGTCGCGAATACACCATTTCCTTCCGGGCCAAATGGATCTCCGGATCAAACCAAATCAACTCACGCCTTTACTTTAATTACCTGCAAAAGACCCAACTCCTCGACGTCCCAGAGATCTGGGGAACTCCCGGATCAGTAAACTCGACCTCCCTCCCAAACTCAGGACCAGCCCTCAGCGGACTCTCACACTCCCCCGCTGTACCGAACTCCGGACAAGCGGTCACCGTTTCCATAGATGCAACCGACCCTGATGGTATTAGCAACCTCACTCTCTTCTATTCTGTAAATGGCGGAAGCTTTAGCAGCGTCTCAATGAGCCCCGGATCCATCGGAAAATTTACCGGAACCATCCCAGGACAACCCGCCAGCCGCATCATCCGCTTCTATATCCGTGGACGGGACTCCTCTGCGGCCAATTCCTTCTTCCCCGCCGATGCCGCCAAGGGAGGCGCCTACTACAAAGTTCAGGATGGCTACGCCGACAACTCCGGCCTTCGCCACAACTTCCGCATCATCATGTCGAGCAGCGACCGCTCCTTCCTCTTCCGAAACACCAACCGCATGAGCAACGACCGCTTTGCGGTGACCGTCATCGAGGATGAAGAAAAGGTTTACTACGATGTTGGTCTTCGCCTAAAAGCCAGCGGGTTTGGCCGTTTTAACAGTGGACATTACGGGTTCAACATCCGCTTCCAGCCGGACCATCTTTTCCGTGGTGTCCACAAAAGCATCTCAGTAGAGCGAAGTCCCAACCTCAAGGAACTCTTCGCAAAAAGCCTCATGAATCGCGCGGGCGGAGGTTACTGGTCATTCTACGATGATGTCGCCCACATTATCACCCCAACCACTGGAGATCGTGGTGTCGGCCTCCTGTCCATGAGCCGACAAACTTCTACCTTTTTCAATGGGTTATTTCCAGACGCCGACCACCTGGGAACTCTCTTTAACCACGAACTTCTCTACAATCCCAGCGGCACATCAGGTGGGGTGGAAGGCCTAAAAATTGGCAATCCTTACAATCACACGGGAGGGCGTTATGACCTCAAAGACCGCGGTGCAGACAAAGAACCCTATCGTTGGGGTTTTCAAATCCGATCCTCACGAGGACGCGACGATTACTCCCAAATCGTCGCCCTTAACCAAGCCATGAATCTCAGCGGCACATCCCTCAAGAACACCCTCGATGACCTCATTGAGGTCGACCAATGGATGCGTACATTCGCCATGATGTCACTCAAT
>JAQWSX010000064.1 GCA_029242935.1 Akkermansiaceae bacterium | reverse complement strand
GCCGGAACTATGGGGTCGCTGGGGCCAACCGCCGTTGTTGTATTGGCTCGTAAGGAGAAAGGCTATGCCGCGGTGGAGGGAGGCTTCAAGCCCGGGGCTTGCCTGGGCTTGCCAGACACGAGTTAGAAATTTAAGAGGGGTGTAAGTTGCCCCATTGTCGATGGTGGTATCCTTAAGGTTACTGCGTTGCTGGGTGAGTTCTCTAAGATCGGTTGTATTAATTTTTCTTGAGAAGTCCTGATTCTTGGGCCAGCCACCATTGTTGCGCTGATAGAGCATGACCTTCTTGGCAAGCTCTCGTGCTTCAGCTGAGCCATACCAATTTAATTTTTGGTTGAGCGCACTTCTCCAAGAGACTTTTGCGTTGAGGAGGCAAAGAGTTGAGAAGAGGAGAACAATAACCTTCATTGAGAGGAAAACGATGTGGAGTGAATCCCGGATTTGCCAAAAAGAATAGGGTCTATTTTCTGAGACCTTTGGGGCAGGCACAACTTCCGTTGCTACAGGATTTTTTCTTCCGCTTTACGAAAAAGAGGATGAGGGTGAGGGTAACGACGCCCAAAGCTGCAGGAGTTTGCCAATCCATGGTGTCAGGAATAACCTAAAAGCTTGCCTATTTGATAAACTAGCAAGGCAGCGAGGTAGGCGAAGATTGTCATGCCAGCGAGTTGGCCAAGAGCCCAATTCCAGGAGTCAGTTTCACGACGGACAATCACGGTGGTGGGGAGGCATTGCAGGGCGTAGATAAAAAAAACTATGACAGAGAGTCCGACAAGAGGAGTATAGAGGGCGGTTCCATCGGAGCGGGTTGAGGCAGATAGCTTGTCACGCATTTCTTTCCCGTCTTCCTCATCGGTAGCGTATGAAATGGCGATGGAGGAACGAAAAACTTCGCGTGCGGCAAAGGATGCAATCATGGCGGTTCCCATGCGGGTGTCCCAACCTAGTGGAGCGACTACGGGTTCTATGATCTCGCCGATTTGACCATTAAAAGATTCGGCCTGCTGAACGATGGGGTCATCTGAGTCGCTCTTGGGATAGGTTTCGAGAAACCAAAGAATAATACTAAGTCCGAGGATAACAGTACCCGCTTTTTTGATGAAGGCGAAGGCTCGCTCACTGACCTGTTGTAGGATGTGTCTCCATTGTGGTCTTTGGTAGGTAGGGAGCTCGAGGAGGAATTGGGACGGTTCGGTTTTACCAAGTCGGGGTTTTAGAATCTTTGCCGCGAGAAGAGCCGTGATTGTGCCTAATGCATAGATGCCGAAGAGCGCGAGACCTTGCTGAAGGGCTCCTGCAAACATCAAAGGAATAATCAGGGTGTAAACTGGAAGTCGCGCTGTGCATGAGGTCCACGGGAGAATGAGAATAGTAGCGAGGCGTTCTTTGTTATTCGGGATAGTGCGGGTGGCCATGATGCCTGGAATAGCGCAGGCGTATCCAGAAAGAAGGGGGAGAAACGATTTTCCGCTGAGGCCGACTTTGTTCATAACCCCATCCATCAAGTAAGCTGCACGTGCCATGTAGCCGGTGCTTTCAAGGAGGCTGATAAAGAAGAAGAGGAGAATGATCTGTGGAAGAAAGACAAGGACCCCCCCGACTCCGGCTATGATGCCATCGACGATTAGACTCTGAAAATCTCCCTCGCCAATCAAACCTCCCACCCACCCTTGAAGGGTTTCCTGCCCTTGTTCGATCAACCCCATGGGCATTTCGGCAAACTTGAAGATCGACCAAAAGACGGTGATCATCAGGATCGTAAAGATACACCAACCTTTTACTGGGTGGAGTGTCTGGGCGTCAATACGGTCTGTGAGCGCAAGTAATTCGTCATTGGGGCGTTGGAGCCCGACTTCAACTGCGCGGTGGATATATTCAAAGCGGGTCTTCTGAATGAACTCCTTAGCTTCCGGGTTATCTTTCAACACTGCCATCAAGCCGGAGGCAGCAGGATTGTTTTCTCTGTTGGCTTCCGCGAGTTTGGTTGATTGTTTGATGGCTTCTTCCAGTTCGGCGGGACCTTTCCAAAGTCTAACTGGAGGAGAGGGGAAAGGATGGCGTAGCGCTTGTTTGAGCTGTGTGATGCCACGCTCGGTCATCGCGGAAATCGTGATGAATGGGACGCCAAATTTTTCACTAAGCGCGGTGGGATCAAGTCGGAGTCCTTGGGACTCGGCGCTGTCTGTTTTGTTTAGAGCGACGACGACGGGGTAGCCAAGATCGATAACTTGGATGAGCAGGTAGAGGTGACGTTCGAGGTGGGTGGCATCGAGAACACAGAGGACGAGGTTGGGGGTTTCCTCATCTTCTTGATTACCAATGAGCACATTCCGGGTAATTTCTTCGTCTGGTGAGTTTGGATCTAGGGAGTAGGCACCGGGAAGGTCAATGAGTTCGAACCTATGACCGTGAGGCGTGAAGAAAGTTCCGGATTTCCGAGAGACGGTGGCACCGGTGTAGTTACCGACTTTTTGGTTTTGCCCGGTGAGGGTGTTGAAAAGGGTGGTCTTTCCTGCGTTGGGATTTCCAACCAACACAATTCTCGCCTCGATGGATGAGTTGCTCATCAGATGGGTGATCTAAGCAGGAACAACTTGGATTTGGTCTGCCAGATCCTTACTTAGGGCGAGGCGGGTTCCGCAAACTGTGCAGAGCATGTTACGACCGTTGGTCAGCTTTTTTACGAGCATTTGCTCACAGAAACCAATATCACGAAGCTGGCTGCAAGCCGGACCCTCGACTTGGCGAATCTGGAAATCACAACCGATTGCGGCCTGACTGAGGGTCAGAGCTGAATCGAGTTTAAGATCTGGCGATG
Source organism: Akkermansiaceae bacterium (assembly GCA_029242935.1). Taxonomy (GTDB): domain Bacteria; phylum Verrucomicrobiota; class Verrucomicrobiia; order Verrucomicrobiales; family Akkermansiaceae; genus SW10. Next base: position 20,430 of record JAQWSX010000064.1, on the reverse strand, counting down.
ATTTTACCATTTGCTACCAACAACCAAACTTATTGAGACTGTTTCGCAATAACAAAAGTTAATTTTCTGGAATTTCTTTTCATTCATTCCATTAGGCCGAGAAATTTTTCCGGTAGGTTTCAATTTTAGCTTTTCGAATTATTTGGTGTTCCCTCCTTCTGGTCCAACGTCTTTTTTACTCAAGGAGGAGCCTTCGAGGACCTTGCTGAAATTGGGAGTGGTAACCGAATATTGAAAGCCGGAGCCGGAACCGGCCGCTCCAAAGCGACCTTTTTTATCAAGGGCAATAAAGTTTAGGTGGAGATCTTCGGCTGATTTTGGATCAATGGCGGCGATACGTTGAATCGTTTTAACACAAGCTTCTTCGGGATGGAGCCCCTGTCGCATGTATTCCACAACCATGAAGGACGCGCAGTAACGCATAACGTTTTCTCCCAATCCAGTGGCACCGGCAGCTCCAACTTCATTGTCGACGTAGAGGCCACTTCCTATAATGGGGGAGTCGCCAACGCGGCCTGGGAGTTTGCCGCCCCACCCACTGGTAGAGCAACCACCGGCGATGTGACCTTTACGGTCGAGGACGAGTAGGGCGACGGTGTCATGGTTGTCTTTGGGACGCTTGTTGGGAATGGGTTCGCTTTGTTTTTGATGCCATTCTTTATGGAGTTTTTGAGAATCGACCTTGATCGATTCTAGTCCTTCCCTGATTGCAAATTCTCGAGCTCCGTCGCCAACGAGCATGACGTGAGGAGTGTTCTCCATGACCCGTCGGGCCGCAGTGATGGGATGAAGAATCCCTTCGACGGCGGCTACGCTCCCGGCGTTGTGATCTAATCCGTTCATGATGCAGGCATCTTGTTGGACTACTCCGGCAGCATTGGGGAGACCGGTGATTCCAACCGAGCGATTTTTCTCATCCGATTCTACCACGCGAATCCCTTGTTCAACTGCATCCAAAAGAGAGCCCTTGTTTTTTAGTGTTTCGAGAGCTTTTTCGTTCCCTGCTTTCCCAAAGGGCCAGGTTGAGACAATGAGCGGTTCGCCGGGTGCGGTTTCAGCTCGAACTGATTGAATACTGGTTCCCATAATAAGACTTGAGGTGAGGAATTGGCGTCGCGTAGAGTGCACGGAAAAGTGGAGTGTTAGGATTTGAGGTGAGCGTCGAGGGCTTCTTTGATCAACTGGAGTGCTTGGTTTATTTCATCGGCGCTGACATTGAGAGGAGGTAGAAGTCTGACGATTTCGGGTCCAGCTGGCGGAACTAGAAGACCTTTCTCAATGAGGGCCGTACAAAGGTGAATAGATGGTATGCTGTCTTTTGGTACATCGAGAGCATCGAAGTTTAATGCGATTCCGAGAAGGAGACCGTATCCACGAACTTCGGTGATGGCGGGATGATTCCAGCTCTCAATGGTCTTTCGGATTTGGGCTTCTCGTGTTTTGACGTTATCGGTAAGATTCTCTACGATAATGGTCTCGATGACCGCTTTGGAGGCGGCGCACGCGAGGGCGTTGCCTCCATAGGTTGAGCCATGACTGCCGGGGCCGAGGAGGTGGGCGTGTTTTTCGGCGATATAGAATGAGCCAATTGGGAATCCACCGCCCATACCTTTGGCCCACGAGATGCCATCGGGGACGAGGCCGGGAGCGATCGTGTCGTAACCGTTAAGATCGCCAGTCCGACCGAATCCACACTGCACTTCATCGAGGAGAAGGAGGAGGTCTTTTTCCTGGGCGAGAGCAGCGAGGCCTTCGAGGAATTCCTTGGTCATCGGGTTCACCCCCCCTTCGCCCTGGATGGGCTCGAGGAGGAAAGCGATGGTCTTGTCGGTGAGCGCGGCTCGGACAGCATCAAGGTCGTTGGGCTCAACGTAAGTGAAGCCGGTCGGAAGAGGATCGAAGCCTTCGTGGATTTTGGCTTGGGCCGTCGCAGTCATGGCTCCAATAGTCCGACCATGGAAGGACTTGTTAAAGGTAATGATATCGTAGCGCCCGGTGGCTTGGCCGAATCTCCGCGCGAATTTGATGAGCCCGTCAACCGCTTCCGCTCCGGAGTTGGAGAAGAAGATCTTACCCGGATGTCCGACGACCTTTTCGACAATGAGTTCAGCGAGGTCAGCCTGTTGCTTGATGTAGTAGAGATTGGAACAATGCATCAGAGTTGCCGATTGTTCCGCGATGGCTTGTGTCAAGGCGGGGTGGCAATGGCCTAGCGAGCAAACCGCGATACCTGAGCAGAAGTCGAGATATTCACGACCGAGCTCATCCCACACTCTAGTGCCTTCACCGCGGGTTACGGTAAGGGGAAATCTCCCATAGGTTTCTAGGACATACTGTTTTGTTTTCTCAGTGGTGGTCATGAGCTTGTCGGAGGAAATGATACTGTTTTTACGGTGAATTTGGAAGCGCGACGATCAAGCATCAGGGTGGGTGGCTTAAGAAGAGCTAGGTGCGACGTTCCGGAATGGAAATCTTCAAGGAAGCGCCGCTAGTGTGGTGGTCATCTGGAATGGATTCAAAAGATGAAATACTTAATTCACTCTGAGCCAAATCAGAGCGCTGTTTGTCGAGGGGAGTTTGGCTGAATGTCTTGGATCGCTGATTGGTTGATTCTTGAGTGAAGTTGAATGTTAATAAGGTGCTTGTGATAGAAAGGCGATATTTCCTGCATTTCGCAGTTCAAAAAGTTGATCTCAGGCCTTAGGTTTTGGCGAACCTAGTGTCTAAATCTCAAAAAGTCATTATCGCCTGCGGTGGAACCGGAGGGCATTTATTTCCTGGAATCGCCGTTGCCCAAGAGCTCAAGGCACGGGGGCACAAGGTGTTGCTTCTGATTTCCGAAAAGAAAATCGATGCTCAGGCTTCGAAAAAATATGAGGGTCTTCGTTTTGAAACGGTAAGGGCCATTGCAAAGCCGCCGACGTTTTCGCTAAAGATGTGTTCTTTCCTGTGGGGTCTTCGCAAGACAATCAAGCAGTGTGGCCTTATCATTGAGCGTGAGGAAGCAAATGTGATTCTCGGAATGGGAGGGTTTACTTCTTTTCCTCCGGTAGTCGCTGGGGCAAAAAAAGGACTTCGAACCTATGTGCATGAATCCAATGCCATTCCCGGGCGCTCTAATCGTATGACGGCCAAGCGTTGCACTGCAGTTTTGGTGGGATTGGAGGAAGCTTCAACTTACTTTCCTAATATCGAGGTGATTCATACTGGCACCCCGGTTCGTGACGAGCTTGAGAAGCTTCCATCACGCCAAGAGGCATGTGAGCAATTCGGTTTTGATCCGCTAAAGAAAACGCTCCTCGTGATGGGGGGGTCCCAGGGTGCACGACGCCTTAATGAACTGGTTGCCGAGGGGACGGAGGGCACTGCATGGCAAGTGCTTCACTTGGCTGGGCAGGCAGACTTTGAACGTCTTTCTGGACAAGTGGGCAAGCGTGATGGCTACAAGGTGCTGGCATTTTGTGAAAATATGGCGGCCGCCTATGCGGCAAGTGATTTCTGTGTGGCGAGATCTGGTGCTTCTTCCCTGACGGAGTTGAGTCATGCAGGATTACCTGCGCTTTTGGTGCCGTTTCCCTACGCTGCCGATGACCATCAAACAGCTAATGCTCGCGTCTTCGAAAAAGCCGGAGCAGCGGTCTTGACTCAGGAGAGAGATCTCGAAGCTAAGACGATCACGGATATGTTGGCCGAACTCAATGAGGGGCATCTTGAAAGTATGTCGGATTCGATGCGAGATCTCGCCGATCCGGATGCAGCGACCCAAATCGCAAACGTTATTGAAGGATGACTATCGAGCAATTCAGCGAGAAAATTTTAAATCCGGACCAACCACTTCGGGTTCACTTGGTTGGTGTGGCGGGTTCGGGGATGAGTGGGTTGGCGCGACTCTTGATCCAGATGGGGCATCGGGTCAGCGGATCCGATCGGGTGACTTCCGGAGAAACGGAACGTCTCCGGAAGTTGGGTCTTGATTTTTCCACCCCGCATTCAGCGGAAGCGGTGCAGAGTGTGGATGCGGTGATTTATTCCTCGGCGATTCGTCCCACAAACCCCGCACTCTCCGAGGCTTTGGCTCAAGATATTGCCACCTTTCGGCGTGCCGAATGCCTAGCGGCCATTCTTCATACCAAGGCAGGAGTAGTGGTTTCTGGCACCCACGGGAAGACAACGACTTCGTCAATGATCGCGCATATTCTCCGCCAGGGAGATCTTATTCCTTGTCATTATGTGGGGGCAGAAATCCCAGTTTTGGGTTCCAATGCTGAGTGGAACCAAGATGGCAAATATCTGGTGGCAGAGGGTGACGAATCGGATGGCACGCTGGCTCTTTATCATCCACGGCACACAATCGTGCTGAATGTCGAGGAAGAGCACCTCGATCACTACACGAGAGGGATCGAGCAGATTCGCGAAGTTTTCAATAAATTGTTGGATCAGACTTCGGGTTCCATTTTTTATTGTAGCGAGTGTGAAGAAGCGACCCGGCTTTGTGGAGTGCGGGACAATTCTATTTCGTATGGTTGGAAGAATGCTGATTGGACCGCGACCGATCTTTCCGGGCAGATCGGGACAGTGAGTTTTACGGTCAATCATAAGGGAAAGGAGTTGGGGCGGGTCCAACTTGGAATTCCTGGGTTGCACAATGTTTTGAATGCTCTGGGAGCAATCGCGGTGGCCTCGAGTTGCGGAATTGGTTTTTCAAAAATGAATCAGGCCCTTAGTTCTTTTGCGGGTGCCAAGAGGCGATTTGAGACTAAGCATCTGAGCAAGCGATACCGCATTGTGGATGACTACGGTCATCACCCGACGGAGGTTGCGGCCACTTTGCAGACTGCCCGGAGTTACGAGCCGGGCCGCGTGATTGTGCTCTTTCAGCCTCATCGATATAGCCGGACTCATAGGCTAGCGGATGATTTTGGGAAGGCTTTGCAGGCTGCCGATCTGGTTTTTGTGACCGATATTTACGCGGCCAGTGAAGATCCCATTCCCGGCGTGAGTGGACAGACAATTGTTGATGCGATTTCAGCCAATGGTTCTACGAAAGCGTATTTCGTTTCGGATCTTTCGACCGCGCATCACGCGGTAGGAAATATTCTGGCGGAAGGTGATCTGTTTTTGACCTTAGGGGCCGGAAATGTTCATGAGGCTGGAAATAAAATTATTCGTGACCTCAAAATTTTGGAAGAAATCCGAAATGAAACAAAGGTTTCGGAGATCAAACTTTACGAACTGATGTCGCGTCATAGTACGATGCGCGTTGGAGGTCCGGCCCAGTTTTGGATCGAGCCGTCGGAATTCGACCAGTTTGCCGAGTCGGTTTCTTTCTGCAAAGCCCGGGGGATTCCGGTGCGAATTGTAGGGCGTGGGTCTAACCTGTTAATTCGGGATGGAGGAATCCGTGGGGCTGTCATCCATCCGACCGGCGGTGCCTTTACCACAGTGGCTGTTGAGGAAAACACCATCACGGCGGGTGTTGGAGTCCGCTTTAAGAAGGTCGCCAGTATGGCACGCGAGCACGGGATTGGCGGATTTGAATGGATGGAAGGAATCCCGGGGAATGTCGGAGGTGGACTGCGTATGAATGCTGGGGCGATGGGTGTGGAAACCTTCGATCAAGTTGTCTCGGTGACCTTTCTGGATGAGGACGGAAAGATTAGGACGCGCACGTGTGACGAGATTGAATCCTATTACCGCAATGTTCCCGAGCTTCGACGGAACTATGCTCTCGAGGCGACATTCAGTGGAGTTGCTTCAGACCCGGGGGCGATACAGGAGAGGCTTAATGAATCCCGACATCATCGCAATACGACCCAGCCGAAGGCCGCGAGTGCCGGATGCACATTCAAAAATCCCGCAGTCTGCGGTGCGGGGCAGTTGATCGATGAGATGGGCTTGAAAGAGACCGGGGTTGGCAAGGCCGAGGTCTCGCCGGAGCATGGCAATTTTATCGTTAATCGTGGTAAAGCCAGTGCTTCTGATGTCCTTTCATTGATTGAGAAAATCAAAGCAAAGGTGAGGGAAGAGAGGGGCATCGATCTCGAGACCGAGATACAGATCCTTGGTGAGGATGAGGTTGTGTTTTAGGAGATTGTCGCAAGGAAATTCTTTGTCATGATCGACAACGTGATTTCGAAGATTTTAAGCTCTCTTTTTGCATTTTCATCGCTGGGATTTTCCCAGCCAAACATAATTGTTCTTTACTCTGATGATGCGGGATATGCCGATTTTGGTTTTCAGCCGAATTGCGCGGCGGATATGAAGAAACTAACGCCCAATATTGATCGGATCGCAAAGGAGGGCGCGAGATTTTCAAACGCTTACATGGCGGGCTCGGTGTGCTCGCCGTCGCGCGCAGGTTTGATGACCGGGCGCTATCAACAGAGGTTTGGCTATGACAATAATCTTCCTCCTGGATTCCAAAGCGGCTTGGAGTTGAAGGAGAAATTCGGAGTGAAATACCTCAAGGGGTTGGGTTACACTACAGGGCTTGTGGGTAAGTGGCACCTTGGGTATCCCGGAAAGTATCACCCCAATAAGCGCGGGTTTGATTGGTTTTATGGCCTGCTGCAGGGTTCACGGCCTTATTATGAGATGCCCAACCCGAGTGCCCACCGAGTGATTCAAGAGAATGGGAAGATTACGAAAGAGGACGGCTACGTGACCGACCGCTTTGGTGACGCGGCTTGTCGGTTTATTCGTGGAAACAAAGACGCCCCGTTTTTTCTTTTCGTCTCTTTTACTTCACCTCACGGACCTCTTCAGCCGAAGCCAGGAGATGCGAAGAGAGTGGCTCATATCGATCAGAAGAGGAGGGCTGGTTATGCTGGGTTGATTGTAAGCCTCGATGATAATGTGGGGAAGGTGTTGGATTGCTTGAAGGCGGAAGATTTAGAGGAGAATACGATTATCTTATTTACCAATGATAATGGTGGGCAGACTTCGACGGGAGCAAATAATGCTCCCCTTCAGGGGAAGAAAGGGACCTTGTGGGAAGGTGGAGTGAGGGTCCCTTGGGCGATGAAATGGAAGGGTAAAATTCCAGCTGGAAGTGTCATTGATCAGCCGGTGATTGCGCTTGATTTGCTTCCGACCTTTGTTGAGGCAGCGGGTGGAAAAGTGCCCCTAGATTGGAGTCTTGATGGTAGAAGTTTTCTGGCTCTACTCGATGGAAAGCTAAAGACCACGTCGGTGGTGGACGTGCCTAGACCGTTATTTTGGAGGCAGGGCGGGAGTGGTGGTCCTCGGGCCATGAGGGAAGGGAAATGGAAAATTGTTCATGATCGCAAGGCTGGAGATGAACCCGCACTCTTTGACTTGAGTCAGGATATCGGGGAGGCTAGAGATCTAGCGAAGGAAAATGGTGAGGTGCTTAAGGCGATGTTGGGAAAGCTCAACGTCTGGGAGAAACAATTGGAAGCACCGCGCTGGGGACCTGGAGCTTCCGGGAAAAATTCAAAAAAGAAATAGGATGATGAAATTTAAAACACGCATTGGATTGTGCTTGCTCCTTCTTCCTTGGGTCGCTTTTGGTGAGACAGAGAAGCCGAATATCATTTTCATTATGGCCGATGATCTCGGCTACGGTGGCTTGTCATGTTATGGAAGTGAAACGATCAAGACCCCAAATCTCGATAAGCTTGCTTCGACCGGAGTAAAGTGCACCGACTTTCATTCAAATGGAGCGGTCTGCTCACCAACTCGGGCCGCTCTGATGACAGGACGTTATCAGCAACGGAGTGGCATAGGAGGGGTCATTACGGCAAAGTCTCATCGCCATACCGGGTTGTCCCTCAAGGAATGGACGCTGGGGGAGGCCATGAAGGAATTTGGCTATGAAACAGCTCTTTTTGGGAAGTGGCATCTAGGGTATCCAGCAGAGTTTAATCCCATCCATCAAGGTTTTGATGAATTTGAGGGCTTCGTGTCGGGTAATGTCGACTACCATCGCCACATCGATCAAGAGGGACATTTCGATTGGTGGAAGCGGGACAAAAAGGAAGATGAGCCTGGTTACATTACCGACTTGATAACGGAGGGAGGGCTTTCTTTTATCGATCGGAAAAAGGAGAAGCCTTTCTTCCTCATTTTACACCACGGTGCGCCTCATTACCCGCTGCAAGATCGCGAAACTCCGGGCTTCCGGGTGATTGGAAAAAGCAATCGCGAGCAGCCGAAGCAAAAGGTGGATCGGAAGGCTGTGTATTCCAAAATGGTCGAAATTATGGATGAAGGAGTGGGTCGTATTGTGTCGAAGCTCGAAGAACTTGATTTAAGAAAGAACACCTTGATCGTATTCTGCTCCGATAATGGGCCAGCTCCGGATGGTTCCTCCGGCGGATTACGTGGAAGAAAGGGGCAGGTCTTTGAGGGTGGGCATCGGGTGCCGGGAATCTTTAACTGGCCTAGTCGATTGCCAAAAGGAGAGGTTTGTCAGACCCCGATTTTGACCATGGATTTACTCCCTACTTTTGTTTCGATGGCAGGAGGAAAGATCGGGCCCCAGCGGAAATTGGACGGGATTGATGTGACAAAAGCTTTGAAAGGAGCCGTCATCACTCGGAAACCGCTTTTTTGGAAGCATGGTGCTAGCTTGGCGGTTAGAGATGGCGATTGGAAGTTGGTCGTGACAGTTGGGAAAAAGAAGAAACAAACTCTCCTTTTCAATTTAGCGAAGGACCGAAATGAGGCGAATAATCTCTCCACAAAACATCCTGAAATAGTGGGCAGACTAACCTTACTTGTTGAGCAATGGGTAAAAGACGTCACGGTTGATTCGCCGGTGTCTCAATAGAAAAAGAACTGGTATTGTAACTGGTGCTTTTTGATGATTTTGAGGCCGGTCAATTCGCCAGAATTCTAAAGAAGATCTTTGTGATTCCTGGTTCGCTCTGGCATCCGGACCAAAGGAGCTTGTTTGCTAGATGCTCTCAGTTTTTGAAAATTGAGCGATCAATCGAAGAGATTCATTTGAGGTGAGTTGGCCTCCGGAAGGGCTTTTTTTGCCTTGGGCGATTTCTTTTCCTCTTTGGTCGGTTTGGCGGAACTCATCTCAAGATGGCTGAGGATTTCCTTGGCTCGATCGAGAATATTTTTTGGTAGACCGGCCAGACGGGCGACCTGAATTCCGTAGCTTTTATCAGCTTGGCCCGGGAGGATTTTGCGTAGGAAGATGATGTCATCATTCCATTCGCGAACCGCAACATTAAAATTGGCCACGGAGTCCTTGGAGTCAGAAAGAGCGCAGAGCTCGTGGTAGTGAGTGGCGAATAAAGTACGACATCGGACTTCGTCGTGAAGGTGTTCGGCGACCGACCAGGCAATGGAGAGGCCATCAAAGGTAGCGGTTCCGCGTCCGATTTCATCAAGGATGACGAGAGAGTGTTCAGTAGCGTTGTTGACGATGAGCGAGGTTTCATTCATCTCGACCATGAAGGTGGATTGTCCCTTAGCGAGATCATCGGAAGCTCCGACCCGGCAGAAAATGCGATCAGTGAGGCCGATGTGGGCGTGTTCGGCGGGAACATACGCGCCAATTTGAGCCATCAGAGTGATGAGGGCGATCTGGCGGATGTAGGTCGATTTTCCGGCCATGTTGGGACCGGTGAGAATTTGGAGAAGGCTCTCTTCTGGATCAATGAGGGTGTCATTGGGAACAAACTTTTCTTCGACAAGAGTTTGTTCGAGAACTGGATGGCGACCATTGATGATTTGGAGATGGCGTGACTCGTCTAGAACTGGGCGGGTGTGTTGATAGAGTTGAGCGGTCTCGGCAAAGGAAATGAGAACGTCGAGAGTGGCGAGAGCGTCGGCAGTCTTTTGAAGAGGAACGAGGTGATCGGTGACTCCAGCGCGGAGTTTGATAAATTCATCGTACTCGAGTGACTTGGCCCGGTCGTCGGCACCAAGAACTTTTCCTTCTACCTCTTTTAGTTCGGGCGTGATGAAGCGTTCGGCGTTGGCCATGGTTTGCTTTCGCTGGTAGTCGTCGGGAGCCTGATCTGCTTTCGCTTTGGTGATTTCAATGAAGTAGCCGAAGACGTTGTTGAACTTGATTTTAAGGGTGTCGATTCCAGTGCGTGCACGCTCGGAAGCTTGCATTTCGGCAATCCATTGTTTGCCGGAGCGGGAGGCATCTCGGAGCTCGTCAAGGGCTTTGGAATGTCCGTCACGAATGATTCCTCCGTCCCGGAGTTGGGCAGGCGGTTCATCGACAAGGGCATTTTGAAGAGTTTCAACGAGGTCCGGGAATTCCTGAACGAGATCTGAAAGTTGAGATTTGAGATCTGAATCTTGAGAGGGAAGAGAGGAAAGGTCGGTTTTGAGGTCGGGGATTCGTTCGAGCGAGACTTGGAGGGATTTGAGATCACGGGCATTGCCCGATCCTTGGGAGAGCCGCCCAGTGGTGCGTTCGATGTCACGGATCTGCTTGAGTGAATCGCGAAGCTTGGTGAGGAGGTAGGGTTCGGCGAGGAGAGAATCGACGAGGTCGAGACGGGCAGTGAGTTCAGAAAGATCGCGAAGGGGGTGAAGGATCCAGTCGCGAAGCTTACGAGCACCCATGGGGGTCGAGGTCCGGTCGAGAACTCCGAGCAAGGTGTGTTGCTTTCCGGAGCGGGAGTCGACAAGGTCGAGGTTAAGTTGTGAAGCGGAGTCGATGAGGACGAAGTCGGCGACATTTCTGACTGAAAGTGCTTTCAGGTGATCGCAGTTTCGCCGAAGCTGAAAAGTGAGATAATGTAGCGCACCTCCGGCGGCGGATAAGGCGGCGGTCATTCCTGAACAGCCGAAGCCATCGAGCGACTGAACCTTAAACTGATCCTTGAGAGTGTTCAGAGCTTGATCCGACAAGAAGGCATAGGAATCGTAAGGAAGACAGTTTAGGAGCCCGCCAAGCTCTTTGGCTTGGTCTTCTGGGATGAGGAGTTCGGAGGGTGACAGTCGGGTTAGTTCGTCTTCGAGTTGCTGTCGATCGGCGAATTCGGCAACCGTAAATTCTCCGGTGGTGTGATCTGCGCAGGCAAGCCCAAGGCAGGGTTTCTTGGCGGTGCCACTGAGGAAAACGGCGGCGAGATAATTGTGGCGCGTATCATCGAGAAGGGAAAGGTCATCGACGGTAGAGGCCGAGATGATTTGTGCGATTTCGCGTTCCACGATTTTTCCCGGCTGTGGCTCGGTGGTCTGCTCTGCAATGGCGACCCGCTTGTTGGCTTTGATGAGCTTCGCAATGTAACCTTGCGCTGCGTGGTGTGGAACTCCGCACATCGGAATATCATTTCGCTTGGTCAGGGCGACATTGAGGATTCCTGCAGCTGCTTTGGCATCCTCGAAGAACATTTCGTAGAAATCCCCTAGGCGGTAAAGGAGAAGGATGTCGTCGGGCAGAGACCGGCGCATGGCCATATACTGGGCCATCATCGGGGTGAGCTTTTTTTCTCCTGCCATTGCTCCGCTTATTTAAGAGAGCCTAGGCGACGGGGGGAATCGTGAAATCAAGAAAAGCCGCTTTTCGCGGAATTAGCGGGATGGCATCGATGGGCCAGAGATTGTAATTTGGAAAAGGGATTGTGTAGGGTGACTTTCGGCTTTCGATGGGAAGGAATGGCAGTCAAGCTTTCGGCATGAAACTACACTGTCTGGAGGGCGGAACCTTACTGGAAAAAGCCGGCGAGTGCCACGCGGTAGAAAACGAACTCCTGGAGCGACTCTTTCAGTCGAAGGCGGGGGAAGTGGAGAGCATTTTGGAAAGCGTGAAGACCGGTGATACGGCGGGAGTGGATGGGGGGATTTTGCCGCCGGTTCCGGCTGGAACCGAGATTTGGGCCGCGGGAGTGACTTATTTGCGATCGAAGTCTGCTCGGATGGAGGAGTCTGAGAAAGCGGGTGGTGATGTCTTTTACGATATGGTCTATGACGCGGAGCGGCCGGAACTATTTTTTAAGGCGATGGGCTATCGGGCGGTCGGCGCAGGTGAAGAGATTCGGGTAAGAAAGGATTCGTTGTGGGATGTACCGGAGCCAGAGCTGACTTTAGCGATCAATTCGGGTGGAGAAATTTTTGGATTTTCGGTGGGGAATGATGTGAGTTCACGGTCGATTGAAGGGGAGAATCCGCTTTATTTACCTCAAGCCAAGGTCTATCGGGGAAGTTGTGCGGTTGGGCCGTGTTTGTTGCTGGGGCGCGATTCTTTAAAAGCGGATGCTATGATTAAGCTGACGATTTTGCGGGCAGGTGAAGTTGTTTTCGATGATTCCACAGACCTGACGCAGCTGAAGCGGAGTTTTGAGGAGTTAGTGGAGTTCCTCTATCGGGAGCTCGATTTTCCGAATGGGGCGATGTTGATGACGGGAACAGGACTGGTCCCAGGGTCAGATTTCACGCTGACTTCGGGCGATGTGGTGGCGATTGAGATCGAGGGGCTGGGAATTTTAGAGAACGTGGTGGCTTAATCAGTCGGCGCTTTTGTAGATTGCCCTCAGTTCTTTCCTGAAATAAGGTCGGTGCTCCTGCCGTAGGTGGCAGTCCGATCTATGAAGTTTCTTCTTCCAATACTCGCCCTAAGTTCCCTGGCTTCCGCTCAGAAGGAAGCCCGCTTTGTCCGGATTGAGCTCCCTGGTAAAGGCCGCACGCTGACCCTCGCTGAAGTCGAGGTAATGGCCGATGGTAAAAACATCGCCCGCTCCGGAAAAGCCAGCCAATCGACCACTTCGAACAATGCCGGTGCCGAGCGCGCCGTCGATGGTAATAAGAATCCCGGTTTTAGCTCCGGTGGTCAAACTCACACTGTGGAGGGAAAGAAAGACGCCTGGTGGGAGATTGATTTGGCGAAATCGGCCAAGATTGATTCAATTTCTGTCTGGAATCGTAATGAGGGAGATCTCGGAAAGCGCCTCGATGGGTTCACTCTGACCTTGCTGGATGCCAGAAAGAAGCCGGTTTTTCAGTCTAAGAATGTCACAGCTCCCGAGACCGCAGTTGTCTTTAATCTAAAAAAGGGTGGCGATGTGGCTTACGTCGGTGCCGATGGGAGGGTCGCAAAGACGATCAGTGTGCCAGCCGGTTACCGAGATCCTGCTCCCTTCAAGTTTCAAAAGAGTGACACCGTGGCCATCATCGGGAATGGTTTGGCCGACCGCATGCAGCATGATGGTTGGACTGAGACTTTGATCCAGTCTGCAACTCCGGGGATGGAGCTTAAGTTCCGTAACATGGGCCTCACTGGGGATCGCCCGAACAAATATCCACGTTCAAGGGGGTTCACTCCGATGCCCCAGTATCTCCAACAGGTGGGTGCCGACGTCATTATTGCGATGTTTGGCTACAACGAATCCTTCGATACCAAGCCCGAGGACCACGAGGAGAATCTTACTAAGATGATCGCGGAATTCCGCAAGGCGATGCCGAATGGTGAGAGCTTCCCGCGCATCGTTCTCTGTAGTCCGATCGGGCACGAAAATCTCGGTGATCGTAATCTCCCAGTAGGCCGGGCCAACAATAAGCGGCTCCTTGCAATGACCGAAGCAACCCGCGTGGCTGCCGATAAGAATGGAGTCACATTCGTCGATCTCTATCACCCTTCCATCAAGCTTTATGGAACGGTCAAGTCACCACTGACGCTCAATGGGATTCACTTGAACGATGATGGGAATCGTCTCATTGGCGAGGTGTTGGCCAAGGCTCTCGTTAAAAAGGAAATCGCGGCCTCCCCCAGTCAACAACCGCTTCGTGAAGCAGTGCTCGATAAGAACTGGCACTGGCACAACCGCTACCGCGCGACCGACGGGAATGATGTTTGGGGTGGGCGCTCCGGATTGAAATTTGTTGACGGCCAGACTAATGCGCAGGTGCTTCAGCATGAGCTCAAAATGCTCGATGTCATGACTGCGAACCGCGATCCGAAAATCTGGGCAAAGGCTCAAGGTGAAAAATATAGAGTCAGTGATAGCAATACTCCGAAGGCAATTTCCGTAATTTCTAATGTCGGCGGTGGATCACGTAGCTCCAGCAAGTCCAAGGAAGGGAACCTAAAATATCTCAGTGGAGAAGAAGGTCTTAAAAAGATGAATGTCCCCGAGGGATTCAAAGTGAATCTCTTTGCAGATGAGAAAATGTTCCCTGAGTTGGCCAACCCGGTTCAGCTTCAAGTGGACGGCAAAGGTCGTCTCTGGGCCGCTGCTTGGGCCACTTACCCCAAGTGGGAGCCGCTCAAGAAGATGAACGATTCGCTCCTAATTTTCGAGGACACCGATAAGGACGGTAAAGCCGACAAGGTGAAGGAATTCGCCAAGGTTCACAATCCGCTTGGATTCGAGTTCTGGAATGGTGGAGTGATTGTCACCAGTCAGCCGGACATTATTTTTCTGAAGGATACCGATGGCGATGACGTGGCCGACGTTCGCTATGTCATCATGCAGGGAATCGGATCTTCCGATACTCATCACGCCGCCAACAACCTGATCTTTGGGCCCGATGGTGGTATTTATTGGCAGAGTGGAATTTTCCTCCAGCACAACCATGAAACTCCGTGGGGGCCTTCGCTTACCACCGGTTCATCCGCGATGTATCGTTTTGATCCACGTCGTTACACCGTTTCACTAGTAGCAGGCAATAGTCCGAATCCCCATGGCACCAGTTTTGATCAATGGGGTTACCTCTATGCAAATGATGGCACAGGTGGCCGTTCGTATCAGGTCCGTCCAAATGGCGATGGCTTCAAAATGTTTCCTCTTGTGAATAAGGAAGTTCGTCCGGTAGCTGCTGACGCGATCATTTCGGGAACCAACTTCCCGGATGAGATGCAGCAGAATTTCATTCTCTGTAACACCATCGGTTATCTCGGCATCAAGCAATATAATCTCCATCGCGATGGCTTTGAGGATAAGAAGTATAAGTTTGGCGAAGTCTGGGGAACCCCGGCTGCCGAACTCATTCGTAGTAGCGACGGGAATTTCCGCCCGACCGATGCCATTTTTGGTGAGGACGGAGCCCTTTACGTTGCCGACTGGCACAACGTCATCATCGGACATATGCAGCACAACGTGCGTGACCCGAATCGTGATAAGGTGCACGGCCGGATCTATCGCGTGGTGAATACCAAGAAGCCACTTCAGAAGCCTGTTAAAATTGATGGAGCTTCCATGACTGAGCTACTCGAAAACTTCAAACACCCGGACATGTATGTCCGCCACCGCACTCGGGTGGAAATCAGTGAGCGTGACACCAACGAGGTGATCAAAGCGACCCAAGCCTGGGTTAAGCAGTTTAACCCTTCGAAGAAAGAAGATGGGATTCCTATGCTAGAAGCTCTTTGGGTTCACCAACAGCACAACGTGCGCAACACGGATCTTCTCGATCTCGTTCTGAAGTCGGTTGATCCACATGTCGCTCAGGGAGCCAAGACGGTTAAACATTGGTGGGGACCCGCCGATCCGGCCAAAGGTAAACAGGAAATCGAGAAGGAAGAGGAGATGAAGATCATCCCCGGAGGAGTCAAGGACACGCCTTCACTGACCGAGATCCGAGTAAACGCGATTGTTGAGAAGATTCAATTCGACGTGAAGAAAGTTGAATTGAAGGCTGGCAAAAAAGTGAAGCTTACTTTTGTGAATCCTGACTTCATGCCCCACAATCTGGTGATCACCAAGCCCGGGACTGCTGATTCGGTTGCGGCGGCGGCAATTGCTCTTGGCGCCGATGGCTTCAAGAAACAATTCCTACCCAAGTCCGACAGTATCCTTCACGCGACCAAGTTGCTGGAAAAAGGGCAGAGTGAGACCCTCGAATTTAATGCTCCCACCGAATCAGGTGAATACAATTTCATCTGCACCTTCCCGGGACACGCTCTCTTGATGCGCGGCATCATAACTGTGAAGTAGATTAGGTTGCCTCATTTTCAAGGCACGGAAGGAAAGCCTTCCGTGCTTTTTTATTTTTTGCTGGCAAGCAACCTTCGTTAACAATTGAACGGTCTAAGTCAGATGTGGGGAAAAGACTTAGGATTTATTTTAATCCTGCTAACTTGCGAGCCTTTGCGATGCTTGTTTCATCGAGTTGTGCGGCAGTCGCACGGATCCTTTTGCCAGCTTCAGTAACAAAAAGGTAGGTTTTTTCGTCTTCAATAGCCACGAGTTTGGCTTTGATTTCGGTTCCGGCAGAACTTTTCCAACTTTGAACTTTTCCACCCTGAACTTTGATGACCACCACGGGCTTCCCCCCTCCGGAAAAATTACCGTCTTTTTTAGCTTTGGCGACGCCATCGCGTGCTGGTTTAAAAATTGTTCCATACTTCTGGCTTTTCATCGCGGGGTGATCGTAACGGCCAAAAATCTGGGTCACACCCGGATCGGTAAAGATGACGATGGGAATAGATGCTCCACCGGTACGGTAGGCATTTTTGATAAGATCTGGAAGACCGGCGGTTTCAGAGATATCGACTACGATGCTCTTTGAAAACCCGAGGACTGCTTTACTGGCCGACACACTGACGGCTCCCGGGCAGTCCACTCACGTCGCGGTCATTTTCTTCTCTGCGATGACGAAAGCGATGGGTTGCTTTGCCATGGTCGCTTTTTTCTGAACTTCATCGAGTTGCGCAAGATTGTGCGTCTCTTTGGGAATTTTAAATGCCCCCGCGAAGGAGGTGAAGCCGAGGGTCAGAGTGAGAAGAAGTTTCATGAAACTATTGATACCATAGAATCTCTTTGGCTGAGAGCAAGTCCCCGGTTTATTCGCTGAGGCTTGGAGAGTGTCCGTGGTTCTTTGGTGTGAAGATTAGGTGAGAATCCTGCGGATTAAAAAAATTTAGATCTACTACTTTAAAGCTTCACGCTTTGCAGACTCAGATTGATGGTTTTTACTGTCGTCATGGCGAATGTAGGCACTCCCTTTACCGAAATAGTACGAGCGAAGGATGGTGGAATGATAGTGGCTTTGAATCCCCCGCTCTAGACGGTCATGGTGGAAGTGATTGGGTTTGGATTGGCAGGAGCTTGCGTGGCTCTGCAGTTCCAGCGTGCCGGCTATAATGTGCGTGTTATTGATGATCGTCGCGAGGGAAGCTCGCATATAGCGGCAGGTCTAGTCAATCCGGTTGCGGGTCGTAATTTCGAACCGAGTTGGGAGGTTGAGAAGGCGTGGAAAAGGGCACTTCCATTTTATCAAAGTTTGGGTGAGGGGCTTTTCCACTCGGTGCCTATTTTGCGTTTATGGTCTGATGAGAAAGATCGCTCCAAGTTTGAGCGAAAGCGTAATCTCTTGAAGCCGTGGATTGCTGAGGTCACTGATGAGGGTGTTCTTTGGGCGAAAGGGGGATGGTTGGATTGTCCAAGGTTTTTGGAAGTGGCCCGTGAGGAGTTTTTGGCCAGAGGAGGAGAGTGGCATGATGCTCCGAAGGGAGACTCGCAGATCTGGTGTGCGGGAGCCTCGGGGCTCATACGAGGTGACTTTACGGATGTCGAACATCGGAGCGCGAAGGGAGAGATTCTTACCGTTCGCATTCCGGGTTGGGGTGAGAACCGGATTCTTAATCGAGGCGGCTGGGTCATTCCGATTGGCGCCGATCTCTACCGGGTTGGTGCTACTTACGATTGGGATCAGTTGGAAACCGGGCCGACAGAAAAAGGTCGTGGAAAGGTGGAAACCATCCTGCAAACTTTCACCAACTGTGATTACGAAGTAGTCGACCACGTGGCGGGTATCCGCCCAATTATTAATCGGAGCAAACCGATGGTTAAATTTCAAGAAGGTAAAGGGTGGATGGTCAATGGCCTTGGTTCGAAAGGCGTCATTTATGCCCCTCGGGTGGGATTCGAAATGATTGATCGATTAAAATGAGAATTTCGCAGCCAAAGGATTAGCTTCGAACCGGATGGAACACCGTTTTGCTTTTGATCGGTTGGTTCACCGTTTTACCGCTAAAGGGAATAAAGGCCGGGAGTAACATTATGGTGACGGAGGGATTGGCCGGATTTCTGACTTCATGGTTTCGTTCATTGAGCTTCTCCGCATTTCGCCTGCTTTTCTGCTGGCCCAGTGTTTGTGACCATGAGGCGAGCTTTTCTTGACAGGCTTTATGTAAAAAAGAGCGCCTAAATCTTTTTTGATGGGAGATAGAAGTCTGTTTTTCTTTGAAAATTGCGACGATCGGTCAACGTTAACACCCTGCCTCGTTAGCTTCAGAGATTGGAAGAGAGCCTAATATCGATGAAACAAAAGTGTCCAACCTTGGAAATGAAGTTGCCGTGTCGTCGGGAGCTTTTGTTTTCGTCGATTGGTTCGGTTTTTATTGTGCTGGGTCTTTTTTGGTCCCTGGCTCTCATTTCAATCTCACTTGTAACAGCCCTTCAGGTTGTTGCGCCGAGTGGGCCGGTTGTCGAGTATTCGGAGGAAAGCGAGAAGCCTGAGGAAGTAGAAGAGGTGTCGGAAACCCACGAATCTTCGCCGAGTGTTTCGGTTCCTCCGCTTTCATCGATTCCACTTGGGCTGCAACTGGTGCAGTCACCCGATGCCATTCCTGTTCCTGAAATTCCTAAAATCGAAGAAATCCTGATGATGGATGATCTGGCTTGGTCTGAGGATACCTTTGAACCTTGGGATGAAGAAAAGAAGCCTGAGGTAAAACCCGAACCGCAGGTGGTTCGTAAGCCCACTCCTACGAGCAAGCCAAGCTCTGTGAAGGTGGTTTCCCGTGGTTCACCCGTTTATCCCATTGAGGCGCGACGATCAGGGATCGAGGGTAAGGTGATCGTTTTAGTGGTGGTGGCGCCTTCTGGACGGGTTTCAAATGCCCGGGTGACATCGAGCAGCGGAAGGGCATCGCTAGACGGAGCTGCCCTGAAGGCGGCAAGACGCTACCGGTTCAAACCGGCCAAGAATGCTGCTGAACAGGGGGTGGCAACGAAGGTTGCCATTCCTTTTACCTTCCGGTTAAACTAGGTTGGGATCTTATCGAGGACCTCTCCTTTGACTTCTGTTAGGCGGAAGTCGCATCCTTTATATTTATAAGTGAAGCGTTTGTGGCCAATTCCGAGTAAATAGTGGGCGGTGTCGTAGAAAGAAACGGTTGCCGATTCACTCGGCGGGGTGAATTATTTGCGATATGAATGATGACGAAGTCCAATGCCCCTCTTGCGGTGAGTATTTTGCCATTTCGGCGGTGGCGCCGGAGGATTACGGGAGCCAGATGGATTATGATTGCGAGGTGTGTTGACGCCCGATGACTCTCATGGTCGATGAGCAGGGGAGAGTGAACGTGAGCGGGGGTTACTAGATGAGCGATTTGGTGTCAGTGGTTTTTCCGGTTGGCCCAGGCGTGCCCGATGCGGGTCTGGCTCTTGATGATTTGTTGGGGCAGACCTACTCAAATCTTGAGGTGGTGGCGGTATTGAATGGTTGTCCGGAATTGGTGAGAGGTGAGTTTCTGGATCGAGATGATCCACGACTTATGGTGATTGATTTGGGGGATGAACCGAGGTTGTTAGATGCGCTCGATTTAGCGGTCTCCAAAAGTCGGGGCAAGTGGTTGGCGCGAATGGACGCGGATGATCGGTGCGACTCGACGAGAATTGAGAGACAGGTTAGCTTGTTAGAGTCAGGAAAATACGAGGTGGCGAGTTGCGGGATTTCACTTATGGGAGCGTTGGGTGATGGAATGCATCGGTATGTCGATTGGGTGAATGGTTTGGACACTCCGGAGAAGGTTTTACGGGAGCGATTTGTGGAGAGTCCGGTGGTGCAACCCACGGTAGTGATGGCGAGGAGCTTGTTTCTGGAAGTTGGGGGGTATTTGCGAAATGGTTTTGCGGAGGATTATGATTTATGGCTGCGCTTACTGGAGCGTGGCACACGATTTGGAAAGGTTTCGGAGTTGCTCTATGACTGGTATGATCGCCCTGACCGACTGACCAGAAGCGATCCACGCTTTGATCACAAAATGATGCTGGCCTTGAAGGCAAATGCCTTGTCGCGACTTCCTGAAATTAGCAAAAACGGAGTTGTAATCTCAGGTGCTGGACCGATTGGAAAAGTGTTAGGGCGTGAATTGATTTCGCGAGGAATTGAGGTGCAGGGGTATTTTGAGGTTAGCCCCAAGAGGATCGGAAGTACTTGCCAGGGAGCTCCGATTGTGGGCTTAGAGGAATTTGGACAACGCTGGCAGGATGCGGTTTTACTGGCAGGGGTTGGAGTGGACGGAGGCCGACTCAAAGTCAGAAAGTTGGCTAATGAAGCCGGATTAGCTGAAGGAACCGACTTTTGGTGCTGTTGCTAAGTAAAGTGGAGGGTTTTTCTGAGGAAAGTCAGAGATTTCGGCTTGCCAAATGGCGCTGTCTGACACAGTTTCCCGCCCTTGAAGTGACGGGGAGTAGCTCAGCTTGGTAGAGCGCTGCGTTTGGGACGCAGATGTCGCAGGTTCGAATCCTGTCTCCCCGACCA
>JAQWSX010000048.1 GCA_029242935.1 Akkermansiaceae bacterium | reverse complement strand
AAATCTCGAGCGCATTATCCAGGGTCACCTCATTGGAGGCACTCCGGTTGGGGACCTTCAGATCGAGCCTTAGCAGAAAACGTCTCCGCTCTATGCGCTTGCCGCCCCTCACCCCGCCAGCTAAACCTTTTCAATGCCCGTTCACGTTGTCACCGGAACTGATGAAGGCCGCGTCTCCGAAGAGGCCGCGTCTCTTTTCGAGAAACTAAAGGCACCGGGTAGCGACGATTTTTCGAACGAAATCATTGAAGGGGTCGCCGACAACGCGGAAGGCGCGTTCCAAAAATGCTCGCAAACGATCGAGGCGCTCCAAACGCTAGGACTCTTTGCCGCTCATAAAGTCGTCTGGCTAAAGGCCGCTAATTTCTTTGGCACCGACCGCACCAGCGACGCAGAACGCGCTGTCACCGGTGTCGAAAATCTGCTCGAGATCCTCCAGAACGGGCTTCCTGAAGAGGTCGATTTTCTACTCAGCGCCACCGGGATCAACGGGGTGCGACGGTTTGGAAAATGGGCCAAGAAGAATACAAGCTATCAAGCTTTCGATAAAATTGACGTCTCGAAGGAAGGTTGGGAGGAACAGGTTGCGCGGATTGTCAAACAAGTCGCTGGTGAGAAAGGCCTTAGCATTCAAGGTGAAGCTCTTGAGCTCTTCGTGCAACGAGCCGGAGCAGAGACCCGACAGATCAGCAATGAGATCGACAAGATAGACCTCTATCTCGGCGAGAGTCGCCGAGAGGTGTCCGTCGATGATGTCACCCTCATGGTCTCGGTGAGCCACAAGGGTGTCATTTGGGAAATCTCCCGGGCAGTCGAAAAGCGAAATGCCAAACGGGCTATCGAACTCATTGATTCACTCATCGCAAAAAACGAGAATGCGGTCGGCCTGATCAAAGCCTCGATCATTCCGACTGTTCGGAACCTCTTCTTCGCCAAGCTGGTGTCAGCCTATGGTTCCGCTAATCGAGCTCCCGCTGGAATCCAAGCCGTTCTTCCCAAGAAAAAAGACGGCACCGTCAATACATGGGGTCTTAAAATGGCCTCGGCCGGCGCAAAGAATTTCACCCTCCCCCAACTTCAACAAGGCATGAACGATTGTCTCGATGCCGACAAGGCGTTGGTGACCTCGGGGCAGGATCCGCGGATGGTTCTTCACAAGCTCGTCATCCGTCTTTGCGATGGAAAACGTGCTGCTTAAAGAATCTTGGTTTTAGTAACAAAAAAAACCCGAGTGGCACTCGGATCTCTTTTGCTTTCTGAATTTTATTCGGCCCTACGATCGGCGGCGGCGCATTGCCATTGCGGCCAGCGCCAAGGCTAGCAAAACGTTTTGCGTCGGCTCCGGAATGGCTGCTACTGCAAGGGGCTCTCCAGTATTCTCAAAAGCCCAGCTGTGGATCACTCCTGGGATGTCGTTATTCTGAAACGTCACTTCCACCCAGCCATAGGCTACCGTGTCATTGCCGTCAGCCAACACCACCGAAAAGCCAACGTAGCCTTTCTCTCCCGGAGTAAAGTTTACAAAGTTATCTGCCGAACCTCCATACCCGGTCGAGTAGGTCGAGCTGGGGCCCACTGCCACTCCGACGCCTAGGTTCTTAAGAACGTCCGTATTTCCCGTTCCCTCTCGCACCGGCTGCCAGCTTGGGGTGTCGGCAGTTTCATCGGCATCATTACTGAAACCTTGTCCAGCAAACACAAAGTTGAGATCCCCGCCAGAAAGCCCTGCAATCGTAGTACTTGTCGTGCCGGTCTCAAGATTGACGGCGACACCCGAATAATCCGCTGGAATGGGAATGTCCTCATCGACAAAGGAAATCACAGCAGCATTTGCATGAGTCACTGACCAGGCCAGCAACGCCGCCAATGCCTTAAAGGATTTTGTTTTTGTTCGCATATTATGAATGATTAGAGACAAGTCCTGTGAGTTTGATTGAAATTCCAGATGCTTATGGGGCAGTCACCTGAAGACGGCCGAAGCGGGCTTTCCGTCCGCTATCTGGTAGAATAAGTGGAAACTCGACAATCACAGCTTCGATGGCTTCACCACCAGCTCCGGTTCCAGTCGCCACAACAGTTGGAGAAACACTATTGTTCTCGTAATCGACAACGTTCGGACTGAACTGCTCAGTGAACGTCAAAGGAATCGCAGAAAAATCAGCTCGACGTGTGTAGCGGAAGTAGCGCTTACCGTTAGTGGAATCACTCCAAACCTGAGGCGGTCCAAGTGAGGTCACGGTTCCCGCAACTCCATCAACGGTTAGAGTTCCTGCCGTAGTGGTCGGATCCAAACCAGCCGCAAAGTTCGCAAGGTTCGTGAGACCATTAAAGGCAACTGCACTATTTGCACCCGCACCAGAATTCGCAGGAGCTCCATAGTTATCAACGCGCCATTGGCCGAAACTGGTGTAGCTCGTAAAGGCAATCCCAACATCGTTAGCATCACCCGCCGCGGTATCAATTGTCGCAATAAGCTCAGTGGCATCTGCATCTAACGCACCACCTTGCGGTAAGCCCGCAAAACCTCCAATCACCGATTCTGCATTATCGTTATCGATAATAAGAAGGGTTCCCGGAGTGAGCCCGCCACCAGCACTGACTTCAAGGACGCTAGCGCCCCCCAGAGTGACCGTTCCATTTACAATCACCTGATCATGACCAATACCCGGCGTATTGTTATCAAGGTCAACTTCAAGAGTCCCATTCATAACAAGATTCCCAGTTGTGAAGGTCCCTACCCCTGCGCCAGGATTAAAGGTCGCATTAACCCCAACCGTTACTTGAGCATTGGTAGAACCAGATCCCGTTAAAACGGCAGCTTCGTTCACGTTAAAGTTATCACCACCAGTCTGCGTCGCATTGAAAATGGTCGTTCCCGTGCCACAAACGGTTGTGCCGGCATAGGTGTGGTTTCCTTCAAAAGTAACGATGCCCTCATCAAAACTGCTCTGAACAAGGACATTTCCAGGACCGGAGATATCACCGGTGATTGTCCAAGTCCCATTGTCGCGGTTATCGCTGCCCTCAAAGTTAACGTTGGTAGCAGGGGTCATCACGATGTTACCGCTGACGGTCAGATCACAACCCTCGAGCCCATAGTTACCAAAACCGCGTGTTCCACCATCGATCGGGCTGATGGTTCCAGAAAGCTCATAATCCACTGTCCCACCGCAGCGGAAGCCACCTTGAGTGATATCAATGTCATTAGGAATCACCAACCCTGAGGTCCCAGCCTGCAACTGAGATCCCCGAGAAAGCACCTTACCGGTTCCTAGGTGGCCGTTATGATTCACAACCGTAAAGCCCGCCTTAGTCCCCTGATCAACCCCGTCGTAATTTGAGGTCGCCCCATCGCCGAGGACAAAACCTCCAGTGAAGGTATTGGCACCAGGATTGTCAAAAATGATTGTTCCATCGCCGAGCGTCCCAACCGAGCCGGTGCCACTGATGACACCAGTTTGACTGATCGTCTT
>JAQWSX010000046.1 GCA_029242935.1 Akkermansiaceae bacterium | reverse complement strand
TGGCGAAGCCAGTTCGAAGGAAAATAGGCCCTACTCACGCTCCAACTCACGCTGGAGATTCTCCATCATTCGGCGCATCAACCCAAGTTCACGGCGCATCCGATCACGGCGAACACCTTGCTGACCCCGTTGATCAAGAAGATTTCCCACCTCAGGCACAAACGGCGCGGGATCATCCTCGAGAGCATTTATGATATCGTCACCAGGCAAAATCAGAGTGCTAATCCGCCCGGCACGCGCGATCACCATCCCGATAATCCGCCCGTCTAAATCCACAATCGGAAGTCCCGCATCCTCAACCTCAAGCTCCATATCAGATTGAATCACATTTCCAAAACCACCACGAACGCGGCTTTGCCCGCCACTCATCCGATCCATTTGTTCAAGTCGGCGAGAAACGCCTTCACGAATTTCACGGCCCTTCAAGGTCGGCTTCACCTTAATGAGTTCACCACTTCTCATCAATTCGATCTCAGGCTGTTCGCCATTCTTCAATCTCCTTAGTTTTGTCGACAATTCATAGAACCCTTTTACTTCCTGCCCCGTAATTTTCACGATGATGTCGTTCTGACGAATTCCAACTTCAGCCGCAGCGGAACCCTCGACCACATTCTTTACCCTTACTCCTTTACCAGTCTCGAGAGTATCCATCTCAATACCAAGAAAACCCTGATCGATTGATTTCAAGCTTCGCTCGCGCACACTGAGAACCCCCATTGCTTGAGCTTCGCCATCAGGCCGAATGGCCGCAAGAAAAGCCCCCTCTGAAAGATTGTCAGCATCCGCCCATTCAACAATCGGCGCGTTGAGCCCCGGCACTCGAAGCACGGCAAGATCGTGGTCAGGGTAAACACCTACGATTATTGCATTCAGTGCCACTTGCTCACGATTAGCGGTATACAAAGCAGGCTTTTGCGCGACCTCACTGGCCTTCGTTAGCAATTTTTCCTCTCCCAAGGAAATTCCGTACGAGATGCGTTTCCTACCTGAATAAATAGGGTAGACCACTTCCTTGGCACTGGAATTCACAGCACGAAGCGCCTCAAAAATTTGATAAGCCTGTGTATCAGTCACCTCTTGAACTTTCAAAGGCACCAATTGGGCTATGAGGCTTGAGGCAGCCAGAACACTATAAACTAAAAGAAATTTCATGATCATCTATCGACGTTCGTTGAGGTATATATCACCGAGCCG
The DNA here is from genome assembly GCA_029242935.1 of Akkermansiaceae bacterium. Taxonomy (GTDB): domain Bacteria; phylum Verrucomicrobiota; class Verrucomicrobiia; order Verrucomicrobiales; family Akkermansiaceae; genus SW10. The sequence continues at coordinate 4,052 of JAQWSX010000046.1, read as the reverse complement.
GGCAAGCTTGACTGTTTTCGTGAGTTTTGAGCCTCCCCGACTAAAATCCACCTTCACTTCCTCACCGGGAAGGAGATCCACGAAAATTTCTGAAAGTTTTTCGACCTCAGTGATTAATTCCCCGTTGATCGAGATCACAAAATCTCCTGGAAGGAATCCGGCAGCGGAGGCTGGCCCACCCCGAGGAACTTCATCCACAACGAGCCCCAGATCGGTCTTACGTAAATTGAGTCCTAACACAGGACGATTAGGGTCCCTTCGATCACCGCCAAGGACACCCCACGACTTTCCAGCGAGCATATTCTCCCATGAATTTTTAAAACCCGAAAGCCCAGCATGATTATTCACCCTACGATCCGGAGCAATGTGCGAATGGATCCCCACCACACGCCCTTCGAGATCGAAAAGCGGACCACCGCTGTCTCCTCCGATCAAAGTGCAATCGGTCGTTACAAAATCGAGATTTCCCTTGTCCATCACTCGTCCAAATCGAACTGGAGGACGCCTCGTTGGATCATACCCCTTGGGATGGCCCATCGCGACCACGAAATCGCCGACTTCCAGTGATTTGGAATCACCAATTTCAGCAAAAGGCCATGGACCGGGGCCAATCAGCTTAGCCATGGCGGCGTCACGCGTAAAATTGGCACCCAACACTTTGGCTTTTTCCTGTCGTCCATCAGGGAAAATCACTGTCATTTCCTTACTCCGTTCGATCACGTGGGCCGCCGTGAGAATCAACCCATCGCTAGAGACAATCACCCCGCTCCCCGAAGCTCCGATTGTCGGAGAAATAAGAGAAACCGTCGTTTTCGTTTTTTCACGAACTACTCTTTGGACTTTGGTTTGCAGCTTCTTGAGGTCGCTGAGGCCCTCTACTTTTGGAGCGGCTGGAAGCATCACCGCTGCAGAGAGGACTATAAATAAGACAAACAATTTGATCATTGCGCTAAAAACTTATCGTTTAATAAGAGTCCTCTTGTTTTGAAAATATTCAAGAAATTCAAGGATTAGGAATATTGACGCTCATTACTGACAAATGAGATCTTGGCCTTCGCTCATTGAAACGTAAGGTCGGCCCGTAACAAAATGCCCCCAAGAAAGAAGGCCCAAAGAAAGGCTGTCCGAAAAAAATTAGCTAATAAAAAGGCTCCAAAGTTTAACTTTAAAGCCCGCGACTTCTTTTTCGCTCCCTTCCGCATCATTCTACACCTGACCTCAAGATTTTCTTTTTGGTTAAAGTGGCCGTCTCGGATCGGCCTATCGTTAGCATTTATCGGAAGTGTTTTCGGCGCCTGTATTTCCCTTGTATACTACACAATCGCCTGCACCTACGACCTCGAGGACGTGGTTCAGATGCCTGCCCGAACTGAAATCAAGGATCGCGAGGGTCATACACTCAAAAACTCAGCTGGACAAGAAATCGGATTCCTACACGGCAAGAATCGGCGGATCATCAGCTATGCGGACGTTCCCTCTCACTTTGTGGACGCTCTCATCGCTCAAGAGGATAAGCGCTTTCGCAGCCATGGCGCGGTTGATTTCCGGTCGATGACACGCGTAGTATGGCGGGCCCTAACCCGTGGCAAACTTGAAGGGGGCGGAACACTCAGCATGCAGCTCGCTCGCAATAGCTTTGCCCTTAAAAAGCAAAACGAAGGTATCGTAGGAGGAATTCACCGAAAGATCCTCGAGACTTTCATCGCGGTTCGAATCGAGTCAGATTTCGAGAAAAATGAGATCCTTGAGCACTACATGAACCGAATTTTTTGGGGTGGGTCGTTGCGGGGTGTTGAAGTGGCCGCTCATACTTACTTCAACAAATCAGCCAAAGAACTAACCTTAGAGCAATCAGCCCTCTTGGTCGGCATCATACGCGCTCCCAATAAATTCTCTCCCTTCCGCCATCTTGAAAGAGCCGAACTTCAACGGGATTGGGTTCTTGAAAAAATGGTGGAGAATAATGCCATCACACAGGACGAAGCCGATACCGCTCGCAAACAACCACTCAAAGTTTCTTCACCGAACAATCTTCGCGAAGGAAGCTACGCACTCGATGCCATTCGCCGTGATCTGAAAAGAATCCTCGAGGAAGAGAACATCCTTGATGGTGGCCTCATCATCGAGACTACCATCGATCCCAACAGTCAGGCACGAGCCGAACGCGCGATGGATACGCGATTAGCCCAAGTCGAACAGAGACGAGCTTTTCCCCATCAAAAAAGATCCCAGTGGAATGAGCAAGGCGCCCCGAATTATTTGCAGGGTGCGACCGTGGTTATTGATAACGAAACCGGAGGGGTTCTCGCAATCGTGGGCGGGCGAAACGCAAATGAATCGCAGTTCAACCGCGCCCTCCAATCCCAGCGACAGATCGGATCTCTTTTCAAACCCTTCATGTTCCTCGCGGCTTTTGACCAAGGGGTAAAACCTTACGATATCATAAGCGATGCTCCCATCAGACCGGGCGAACTTCAGGGAGGCAATCCAAACTGGAGCCCCGCAAATTCCGATGGAAAATACTACATGGAGATACCCGTCAGGAGATCGCTTGTTGAATCGCGGAACACTTCGGCAATTCGAGTGGCTGCAATCGCCGGGATGGAGAATATCGTCGCGGTGGCTCGATCATCCGGCTTTAACATTAGCAACATCCCACTAGTGCCCTCTTCCTTTCTCGGATCCTGGGGAGCTTCACCCGAAGCTGTCGCAAGCGCATACACTATTTTTCCAAATGGCGGCACCCGATTTCGCCCCTACTATATTCAGACCATCAAAGATCGCTCCGGTGAGGTCCTTTGGAAAAATGGCCCCATTGCTTATCAGGCTGCTGATGAAAAATCAGCCTGGGAAGTTTCTCGTATTCTTGAGGATGTAAACAAAAACGGAACCGGTAGAGCGATCCGTTCGACTTATGGTTTCCGAGCACCATCCGGAGGTAAAACTGGCACCACTAATGGCCCTACCGATGGTTGGTATACAGGCTATACCTCAGCTTTAACCTGCGCCGTTTGGGTGGGAATGGATGACGGTAAAACAATCCTCAAAGGGAGCTCAGGAGCCAGTCTCGCACTGCCAATTTGGGTGGACATCATGAAAGGATCTGATCGGCTTCCAAACATCAAAAACGGACCCATTGCCCCGGCACGTGAACTGGTTGTTGAACCGGTCGACGATGAAGTCCCCCGGGCCATCCCAGTCAACGACGACGAAATCCCCCTCGCCATCCCAGCCCGATAATCTAATTCTCTGGGAAAATCTCACCCATTGCCTTTCCGGCGCCATGCCGAGTTAGAATAGGCTTCAATACCTCACGATAATCTGTGACTACCGGAACATCTCCCGGACCAACTAGAATCCCGGTTTCAAGAGCAGGCATTTCACCAAGAACATCTCCGCGCTCAGTCCCGCCCATCACCAACATAGATCCACCGCGGCCGTGATCGGTCCCAAAAGAAGAATTCTCAGCGACACGGCGACCAAACTCTGTCATTACGACTACGGTCACCGCATTCATTAGCTCGCCGAGGTCACGATGAAATGCCGCCAGTCCCTCCGACAAACGTGTCATCAAGGGAGAAATCAACGAGCTTTGGGCAAAATGAGAATCCCATCCATTAAGATCAATCGAAACTGCCTCAAGTCCAACCCGGGCTTTGATCAAACGGGCGGTTTGGCGCAGGCCATTAGCAAATGAATCATCGCGATACTCCGCCCCATTCTCAGGGGGGAGATCTTCGCGTCGTAATCTCTCAACTCGGCCCAAAGCTTGCAAGGTGTCCCGGGCCGCGGGTCCCAAAATATCTTCCTTAGCGCCATAAAGAGCGCCCAACTCAGTCTGCAAAGACTCCGTTGGTCCAGATCCACTTCCCAACGAAAAAGTATCAAGTGATTCCATTACAGTTGCTGCCGGAGCACCACGTAACACCTCGGGCATTGCCTTACCAAGCGCAACGGCCGAAAGCGCACTCGGGGGTCTTCCTTCTCGGTATCGCAGAAATCGACCCAACCATCCGCCAGCTAATTGACCTCCATGTTCCATAAGATCCTGA
>JAQWSX010000042.1 GCA_029242935.1 Akkermansiaceae bacterium | reverse complement strand
TGGGGATGGATTGTGCCTGGATAGGTGACGGGGTCGAATAGCCTTGCTCGGCGAGCGCGCGCTTAATGGGAGCTGCCAATGCAAGCTCCTCGAATGAGGTTGGGGTCATGTTTTTGAGAGGACCGGTTGGCAAGAATGCTTCCGGGTTGGGTTCGACGAGGTTGTTTTGAAAACCCGGAACCAGTCTCTCATCGATCAAGATTGGAAAAGGGGTGGAGGAGATGTTTCCTCCAAGGGCGCGGAGAGAGAAAGCGGAGTTATTAACAAATAGCAAGACTTACTCTTTAACCGTTTTCGTATCGTGATGGAATCGTGGCACGGTAATGGTAAAAATAGTTTCGATCCTTGGAGTTGAAATTGCGGTAATTGTGCCTCCATGAGCTTCAACGGCCCGTTTTACAATGGAGAGGCCAAGTCCAGTTCCCCTAATTTCCGATTGGGAGTGGTGCTTTTCAACGCGATAAAATCGTTTGAAGATGAATGGAAGATCGTTTACGGGGATTCCAATTCCGTTGTCAGAGATTTAGATCTTAAGATTATCATCCTTATCTATCTCGGTATTGATATGAATTTTGAGTGGTATATCTGGGTTTTGCTTTAAGGCGTTTTCGACAAGATTGAAAAGGATTTGAGTCCAGTAAAATTGATCGCCCATAAAGAGAATTTCAGGGACCTTCATTTCAATCGTAGATCCTTGTCTTTTGATGACAAGTTCCAGTCTTTCGATGACGTCCCTAACACAAGTCGCAATACAAAAGGGTGCTAGATTGAGTGGAACAGAATCATCTGATTCGAGCTTAGAAATTAAAAGCATGTCGTCGACAATTCGGTTGATGCGCACTACGTGGCGATCGATTGTCTCCGAGTTCAAGCCCCTTCAGACGGTCATCGATTTGGCTTTTAGCGGTTAGCATCAGGACTAGGATGGAATGTGAGCGGGGGTCACGCTGCATCCTCTTGAGAATCTTATAACCGTCCAATCCGGGTAGCATGAGGTCAAGAATGACGAGATTGGGTTGATCTTTCAGGATTTTTTTTTAGTCCTTCTCGGCCATCGTGAACTTGATTGACGAGATATCCGTTTCTCTCAAGGTTGAAGGCAACAAGTTGGGCAATATCGACCTCGTCTTCAATGATTAAAACCTTTTCCACGATGGCTCAAAATAACTTGAATGCTAATCAGGAGGAAAGCTCTCAATTTGTGACGCTTTTGTCACGCCTTTGGGCGATGATTTAAAATGGAGATGTAATATTGACATTTTCTTCCGTGTAATGTGCTACGAATAAGTCAAACTTTTGCCACATGAGCGCAGCTGCAGATCAAAAAAAAGACACCCGCGCGGGGAATTATTTTATTTCAAATTATCCTCCGTTTTCTTTTTGGTCGGATGATCAGAATGAGCAAGTTGAAGGGATCTACAATCAACAGGCGAAGGAAGGAGTTCCTTTGGGACTCTACCACCATATTCCATTTTGCCGGAAGAGGTGTCATTTTTGCTACTTTCGCGTGTATACCGACAAGAGCGCAGACGATATCAAGCACTACCTCGATTCGACAGTAGCCGAGCTTGAGATGATGGCTCGCAAGCCTCTTATCGAAGGTCGGAAGCCTCACTTCATCTATTTTGGGGGTGGGACTCCGTCGTATTTGTCTGCAAAGCAGCTGGCTCAACTGACTGATCGGATGAAGTCCATCCTTCCTTGGGATGCTGCCGAAGAGGTGGCTTTTGAGTGTGAACCTGGAACCCTTAACCCGGGGAAGTTGGCTGCGATCAGGGACATCGGAGTGACGCGTCTCAGCTTGGGAATTGAGAATTTTGACGACCACATTCTGGAGATTAACGGTCGGGCCCATCGGTCCAAGGAAGTTGGGCGGGCCTATGAGCGGGCTCAGGCTGAAGGCTTTGATCAGATCAATATTGATCTGATCGCTGGTATGATTGAGGAAACCGAGGAGAACTGGCAGCGCAACATTGAGAAAACCATCGAGTTAGCTCCTGATAGCGTCACGATTTATCAGATGGAGATTCCTTACAACACGACCATTTATCGTGAAATGAAGGACGCCGGAAAACTGATCGCTCCGGTTGCTGATTGGCAGACGAAGCGTCGTTGGGTCAAAGAAGCTTTCGCCGCTCTTGAAAGCGCGGGCTATACCGTTGGATCCGGTTACACGGCGGTTAAAGACCCTGCTAAGAGCAAGTTTATTTACCGAGATGCACTCTGGGGTGGAGCCGACCTCTTGGGGCTTGGGGTAGCTTCGTTCTCTCACGCAGCCGGAGTTCATTACCAGAATCTAACGGAGATCGATGACTATACGGCCGCTATTAAATCTGGCGAAATGCCAACCAAGCGGAGCTTTCGAACTACCGAGGAGCAGCGGATGATTCGTGAGTTCATTCTTCGAATGAAACTCGGTCGCGTGGACGCTGGGCACTTTGAGGCTAAATATGGAGTCGATGTTTTAGGGAGGTGGGAGGAGGAATTGAATGAATTAACCGAAGAAGGGCTATTGTTAGTAGAGGGTAAAGATATCGTGCTAGAGCGAGACGGTTTGCTCTGTGTGGACAATATTCTCCACGATTTTTTTCTACCTGAACATCGGACGAATAAATTGGTCTAGCCGATGGAGGGAAAAGAGGAGATACGGGATTTGTTGGTTTGCGAGCACCTTCGCGACCTTCGCTTTTTGTGGGTAAAACCGGATGAGGTCGAACAACCTTACCGTGACCTTCTTTGTCATGAGCATGACATGACTTCTACTTTGTCGGACTTCCATGGAGGCGAAGTCGAATTACAGATTTTTGAAGAGGGATGCGACTCAGAATGCTATTTTAGGGAGGTGCTATTGAGGGTTGGAGCTAAGCCAGTAGAATACGGATTAATTCGGATCTTTCTCGGGAATTTTCCTGAGGGTCTAGGCTCTGCGATTACCGAGGGAAGCAAGCCTCTGGGAACAATTTTAAATGAAAGCGGATTGGAGTATTTTAGTCGTCCGGGAGGATTTTTGAAAATTTCAGGTGAAACCTTTCAGCCCGAATTTTTCCCTTCCTCGGGTGGCGAATTTTTATTTGGGCGTTATAATGAATTAATCGGGGCCCAAGAAAAGGTGCTTGCCCGAATTATCGAAATTTTACCAAAGGAAAATTCATGATCACAAATCTGTCTTACGACTGTGACGTTCTTATTATTGGGGCCGGTCCTGCTGGGTGCACTGCTGCCACGATTTTGGCCGAAGAAAAGGGTCGGAAAGTGATTGTCTTGGAGAAGGAACACTTTCCTCGGTACCACGTAGGCGAATCTTTAATCCCTCATTGCTGGGACACTCTTAATCGTCTTGGGATGACTGACCGGCTCGACGAGAAGGGGTTTCAGGTCAAGCAGAGCGTTCAGTTTGTAGATCCCGGGGGAGAGCTTTCTACTCCATTTTATTTTTCGAAGCACACTGATCACCCCCGGGCGAAAACATGGCAAGTCGACCGGGAGACCTTCGACACCATGATGATGGAAAGGGCGCGGGAAGCGGGTGCTGAGGTGAGGGAGGGTATTAAGGTTCTTGATTTCATTGAGCAAAATGGTGCTGTTGTAGGTGTTCGGGTAGAGGATGGGACTGGGAAGTGTTTCGAATTACGAGCCCCGGTTACGATGGATGCTTCAGGACGGGACGCCCTCTTTCAGCGCAAAAAGAAGTGGCGTAAGCGTGACCCCAAACTAAATAAAATCGCGATTTGGACCCTTTACAAGGGTGCAAAACGAGATCCGGGTGTTGACGAGGGAGCTACGACAGTTGCTTATGTGAAAGGAAAAGGATGGTTTTGGAATATTCCTCTCAAGGATGATATTGTGAGTACAGGAATTGTTGCGGAACGCGATTATCTTTATCGTGACGGTCGTGACCTAGCCGAGATTTACGAACGTGAAATCAAAGAGAATAAGTGGGTCGAGGAACACCTCTCCGAAGGGGAACAGTTTGGAGAATATTGGGTGACTGGCGAATATTCGTACCGCGCTGAGAGCTGCGCGGCGGATGGATTGGTTCTCATCGGTGATGCTTTTGCCTTTCTTGACCCTGTTTTTTCATCGGGTGTTTATCTTGCTTTGACAACCGGCTCACTTGGTGCGGATGCGGTTGAAAAGGCTCTTGTAGAGGGAGACACCAGAGGTGATCAGTTTGCTGATTATGGCGAGCGAGTTTGCCAGGGAATCGAGTGGATGAGGAAGCTGGTATATGCATTCTACGACGAGGACTTCAGCTTCAAGGATGTTGTGACGAAGTATGCCGAAATCAGGCGTGATCTAACTGATTGTCTGATTGGCGACTTGATCGATAAAGATTACACCGAACTCTTTGACAGGGTTTCGGAATTTGCAGAGCTGCCCAAAGAATTGCCACATGGCAAGGTCGTGAGCAGTGGAGCCCCGGCTTAGATTTGAAAATCACTATTCTCACCGCAGGCACTGGCAGTTACTACTGTGGGGCATGTATGCGTGATAACGCTCTCGCGAAAGAGCTTATTGCGATTGGTCACGAGGCTCATTTGGTGCCAATGTATTTGCCTTTGCAGCTTGATGAAGAGCGGATCGATGAATTAACCCCTGTTTTTTTTGGAGGGGTCAACGTCTATCTTCAGCATAAGTATCGGTTTTTTCGCAAATTACCACGATGGGTGGATTTGTTTTTTAACGGTCGGAGATTATTACGAACGGTAGCGAGACGAAGCCATTTAACTTCAGCAAAGGAACAAGGCGAGATGACCTGCTTGATGCTTCGTTTAGAAGAGAGTAATTTAGACAAGGAAATCGATAAATTGGTGGGTTGGTTAGAACGGGACGGAAGGCCGGACGTCATAGTGCTTTCTAATGCGCTTCTTACGGGATTGATCCAGGAGCTCAAAAGACGGATCGGGGTTCCGGTGGTGTGTACCTTTCAAGGAGAAGATTCATTTTTAGATGGCTTGCCCAAACCTTGGTGCAATGAAGCATGGAAGGAAATGGCGCTGCGTGTTCAAGGCGCTGACGTCCTGATTGCGCCGAGCCAATACTATGGCGGTGTAATGGAGGACCGATTGGGACTCGAGCCTGGTTCGATCCAAGTGATCCCCAATGGGATTGATCTTTCCGGGTGGGAGGAGAAGGAGGGGTCTACGGATAAGCGAATTGGATATCTTGCTCGAATGTGCCAGTCCAAGGGGCTCGGGCTTCTCGTCGAGGCATTTATTCACCTAAACGACTCGTCACTCACGCTTGCAATTGCAGGAACGATGGGTGGTGGTGACGATATCTACGTTGAGGAGTTGAAAAAAGACCTGGAGAAAGCCGGGCTTGGTGATTGCGTGGAATGGTTTCCGGATTTGGATAGGGAGGAGAAAATTGATTTTTTACGGAATCTCTCGGTTTTCTCGGTTCCGGTGACCTATCCTGAGGCATTTGGTCTTTATTTGGTTGAGGCCATGGCTTGTGGAGTTCCGGTGGTGATGCCAAATGCTTCGGCATTCCCGGAGCTTATAAATCCGGCTGCTTGCGGAGTTTTGGTTGTTCCGGGTTCGGCGGAGGATCTTGCCCGAGGAATTCAAGAAATGCTCAATGATCCTCACCGGGAACTTGTTGGAAAAAAGGGTCGGCGTGCGGTTGAAGAGCGCTATCATGTTGGAGCGATGGCATTAGATTTTGAAAAGGTCTTTAGAAAGGTGGTTCAAAAATGAGCGATCAATTTGAATGGTCCCGTTTGGTTGAGTTTTATGAGACTGATCTTGCGGGCATTACTCATTTTTCAAATTTTTACCGATGGATGGAGTCCGCTGAGCATGACTTTCTTCGGATGCGGGGGGTGGCGCTCCATCAAGAAGGAATTGGTTGGCCTCGTGTAAATGCGAGCGCCGATTTTAAAAAGCCGATTAAGTTTGGAGATTTGATCAGGGTGACCGTTTCAATAGCGGAGCTACGAACACGGTCGGTTCGGTATGCTTTCGAGTTCCGCGTCAATGAGAGTGATGAAATTCACGCAACAGGCGAAATAGTTTCGGTTTGTGTTGATTTGGCGACGATGAAGGCAATCGAAATTCCGTCCAGAATTCGAGGCTTGCTCGAGTGAAATTACTCTCTGCTGAATTTCGCGGTGGTCAGATAGGGAAGTTCGGCGATACTTCCCTGAGCTGAGAAAATCATGGCGGCACAGAAAAATATGAATTGGTTAGGGTTTGCACTTATGACGGTTGCCTTTTGGGGGCTTTATGGGGTGTTTCTTCACAAGGGAGCAATCGGTATGAAGGATCCAGAATTTGGCCGTTATAAGGCCTTTTTGGTGGTGGGAATTGCTTACTTCTTGGTGGCAGTGATCGCGCCTTTGATTCTACTCAAGCTTTCGGGATCCAACTTTAAATTCACCGCAGTGGGTTTTAAATGGTCACTTATTGCTGGCACCGTTGGAGCGATTGGTGCTTTGGGAGTTCTTCTTGCGTTTGGTGCGAAAGGTCAGCCTGCGGCCGTGATGTCCATTATATTTGCTGGGGCTCCTATCGTGAATGCATTGGTCGCACTTTGGATGCATCCACCTGAAGGTGGGATGGGCGGAATTCGATGGCAGTTTTATGCTGGAATTGCTCTGGCTGCGGTTGGCGGTTTTCTGGTGACCAAATATAAGCCGGATCCACCAAAAAAGCCGTCTACCGAAAAGGCTGTGGGTTAACGTTTTCCTGGAAAACGTGGTCCACCACCTGAATAGGCGGGTCCTGCAAAGTTGAATTTTGGGCCGCCATGACGCGGGTCGCCCGAAGCTTTGAGTGCTGATTCAAGGAGTTCGCGATATTTGGCGACAGTCTTCGGCATCTTTGCCGCAAGATTGTTGAGTTGGTCGGGATCGTTACTGAGGTCGAAGAGTTCTTCGCTCGGTCGTTTGGAAAAACTCCATTGGTAGAATTTTGAGTGCAATCCCAAGTCAACGATGACCGATTTGGTAGGGCCGTTATCTGTGTCGCCATACCATGTGTTCTTTATTGTCGCTTTTTGCCAGTTTGGGGTGCCATTTGGCCACAGGCTTGGTGAGTAGTTGCGGATGTAAAGGAATTCGTGATCGCGGTATGATCGTGAAGGGTATCCTTCCATACTGGGGGACTCTTGACTTGGAACGTGCCGCTCTTTACCGGTCAGGATGAATTTGCGCAGTTCACCTTCTCCAGTTAATGCGGGAAGAAGGCTCTTGCCGGTCATTTCGATAGGAGGCGTCATGTTTGCTGCTTGAAGAAAAGTAGGGGCGAGATCGGTGAGAGAAACGAAGTCCTTAAATTCCTGTCCCTTTTTAATTTGCTGCCCCCATCGGATCGCGAGGGGAACGCGGGTTCCAGAATCGTAGAGGTTGGATTTACATCGGGGAAAGGGCATTCCGTGATCGCCAGTAATTACGATGATCGTATTTTCTAGTTCGCCAATTGCTTCAAGGCGAGCGATGGCTTTGGAGACGTCAGAGTCGAAGCGCTGAACTTCAAAATAGTAGTCCGCAACATCGCTGCGGACCTCCGGAACATCAGGAAAAAAAGAGAAGAGTTTGATTCTTGAAAGGTCCATGCCGGATTGCTTTCCTGACCCTTTTTTGTAGCCGCGATGGGGGTCGGAGGCTCCCAACCAAAAGCAAAATGGAGTCTCTTTCGATGGACGGTCGGCAAGGAAATCTGAGAAGCCTTTTCGATAAATTTTCCCGGCTGGATGATCTTTAAGAAACTTCCCCTCGAGTTTTCCAGGTCCAAATGATTTACGCCATGATCCGGTGTGGTAGCCTGAGTTTTTGAGGAGTCTTGAGTAAGTTTCGACCTCCTGCGTAAGAGTCCCGTAAAGATTTGCGCCTCCTTTTAAACGCCAGTGCCATTGTCCGGTCATGAGGGAGTTCCGGCAGGGAGTGCAGGAAGGAGAGGAAACATAGGCGTTATGGAAAAGGGCGCCTTCGCGGGCGATTCTGTCAAAGGTAGGAGTTTGAACTACGTCATCATTTCCGTAGCTAGAGGCATGGGGAGCACCCCAATCGTCAGCGATACAGAAGAGAATATTTGGCCGCTTCTTCCCCTCAAGTTGCGAAAGGGTGAAAATAAAAAGAAGCAACCGAGTGATCATATTGACGAGTCTGATTGCTTCTTGAAGTTTTGCCAAGATGAAGAATTAAGAGACGACGATGGGCATTTCGTTGGCGCTGGTCAGAACACCAATTTCGGCAACAATATTAGCTCCATTTGCATAGAGGACATCTTGGGCTTGCTTCAAATCATCTCGATTGACGGCGATAAGAAGCCCTCCGGAAGTTTGAGCATCGGCGAGAAGAATTTGGATTTCCTCCGAAACGTCGCTGGCGAAGGTTGAAAATTCTCTGGCAAGTCGGAGATTTTCGCGGCTTCCTCCGGGGACACATCCTTGCTTGATGAATTCGAGGACGTTGGGGTCGATCGCAGGCACTGCCGCGGAGTCGATATGAGCGGTGACTCCAGATTCTCGGCAAAGATGACTAAGATGACCCAGAAGGCCAAACCCGGTGACATCAGTTCCGGCCTTTGTTAAGCCAACCGTTGCGATCGCGGAACCTGGCGTGTTAAGGGTTGCCATCTGCTTGGAGGCTTTTTCCTCAAGTTTAGGTGAGCAGATACCCCGCTTGATTGCGGTTGAGATAATTCCCGTGCCTAGAGGTTTTGTTAGGAGGAGGTGATCTCCAGCTTGAGCCCCGGCGTTTGAAATGACTCGATGCGGGTTTACCAATCCAGTGACGGAAAGGCCGTAGAGAGGTTCAGGATTTTGCACGGTATGACCACCTGAGAGCGAGCACTCGGCCTCGGCGACCTTGTCCGCCCCTCCTCTGAGAATCATGTTGATGGTATCGAGATCGAGATGATCGGTAGGCACCGCAACAATATTCATGGCGGTGATCGGTTTTCCTCCCATGGCGTAGACATCAGAGAGGGAGTTTGCGGCTGCGATCTGTCCAAAAAGGTAGGGGTCGTCTACAATGGGGGTGAAAAAATCTAGAGTTTGAACGAGAGCCATTTCATCGGAGATGCGATAAACGGCAGCATCGTCCGAACTCGCTGAGCCAATGAGAAGGTTTGGGTCTGAGATGTTACTGAGGCCACGCAAGACTTGCGTGAGTTCGGCTTGGCCGAGCTTGGAAGCTCATCCTCCGCAGGAGGCAAGTTCTGTCAGGCGTTTGGTATATTCGCGACTCATTTGGATATGGTAGCGAATGATCGCTAATTGAAAACCCTTTCCCTTTTGCGATGGTTGTTTATTTATTGAGGAGATCCAAAAACTCATGGCTCCCAACCCAACTCCCTACAAAATTGACGGTGTGAAACGACGGACTTCAAACTCTTTCCCATGGGTTACCGCATTTTTTGCTGTTTCAGCATTTGTTCTTGGAATTACTATTCTTACTCCGATTCCAGAGAAGATTCGTAGGCGACTTGGCCTGGAGCGCAAAATTACGCCGTCTATTCGGAAAAAAGAACCAAAGCCCGAGGTGATTTACAAAGATCGCGTCGTTGAAAAAGAGATCTTGGTGCGACCTCCATATTACGAGATTAAGAAGGGAACGGATGTCTCAAAAACATCGAGGGGATTTGATTACAAATATCAGATTCAGGAGAAGGTCGGTCGCTTGGCTTCGAACGAAAGGGAAAAGGATGGGACTTATGAAGCATCGCTCACTTTTTCGGTTGTTCGACCGGAAGCTGCGAAGCGATTCGATGAGCTGGTAAAGCAAAACCCGGATCTTCCCCAGATTCTTCCCGGGCTCAAGACACTGATGGAAAAGTCGAGAGTCTCGCCATTTTTCAAGGGTTTGTATGACAATAAGAAATCCCGCTTGAAGCTTTACGCCAACCGATTTGACCGAGTTCTCACAAAGCATAATTATTTTGACTGCGAGACGATGCTTGAACTGGAACACCCGGAATCCAAAAGAAAGGTCTTTCTGTTTCAGACCGATATGGATGTGGTTTCCGATGGTTCGGATGGTGATCGTGTCCCGACAATGCCCGATAAGATTGTTAACTCAGCCAACTATCAGCCGTTTACGAGTTACGGATGGAAAAAGACCGGGAAAATTGAAAATCCCATGATTGCAGGTTGGAATAGAATGTTAGCCGCCGCAAAGGCAAAAGGTAACTCTAGTGAAGTGAAGCGTCTGTCGGCTGGTATTGCAGATCTCAAACGCCGGAGTTTTTTGATCGCTGAATATGATCCCTTTGTCGTGATTCCGGTATTTATCTTGCAGGACCGGGAGAGCGCATGGGGGCCAAATGTCGGTGATTATGTGGCAGTGATTCACGAAAAAAAAGTTTACCCCGCAATCGTAGGTGACGGGGGACCAAGTTCTAAAATCGGAGAGGCCAGTTTGCGAATGGCAAAAGCCCTCAATCCCAAATCTACGCCATATAGTGCGCCGGTATCCGGTCTTGGTGTGACCTATATCGTTTTTCCCCGTACATCAGGGACATGGAAGGCTCCGGACTATTCATCTTGGAAAACAGAATGTGCCAAGTTGCTGAATGAAATCGGAGGGCTTGGCAAGGGGTATGAACTCCACGAATGGAGCAACACGCTGCCGAAAGTCAGTAAAGGGAATGACTAAACTTCTCGTTTAACGAGGTAGATTCAATTGTTTAATGCTTCGCTCCGAAGTTTTTCAATCACGCTATCAAGGTTCAAAGTTGGGATTGCTAGTGAGCGGTGTCTCATTGCCCTTGCGATATTGATTCCTACGACCTCGCCCTTAAGGTCAACCAAAGGTGTTCCGATTAAGTGCGGGCTTAAGGGTTGATCGTGGTAAAGAACGTAGGGGAAGTCATCGCGGCGTCGGCTCAGATCGCCGCCTCGCGCACTGAGCTGGCTAAGTCTACTGTCGCGTTGGGAGGCTTGTCGGTCGAAAGATCCTGCTGCAGTAGCGGGGCGAACATCTAAAATTGGTTTAAGTTTCACCTCTTCATTTCCTCTTTCAATCAGGATTTCAACCTTATCACCAGGTGAACGCTTTGTGAGGAGCTCGGCAAGAGCTTCTATCGTCGTGACGGAAAACCCCTCAAATTCGATGATCTTGTCTCCTTCGAGAATCCCGATTTTGTCGGCAGGGCTTCCAAGTTCAATAGTCTCGATGACCGGTGCCGAGGTTTCGACAGAAAAGGTGACTCCCAGATAGGCTGATGGTTTTTCGGAGGTGTGATTGAGCTCGTAACCCTTCTTAGGGGCATCACGGCCTGGTTGCGTAATCACTCCACTCATAAGGGTCCTGCCGCCCGGGGTTACGAGAAGTTGTCCGACCATGGGTTCCTTCGACTCCCAATTTACTGGGACCAAACCTGTCAAATTGATGTTGATTAGAGCTAAGTCTGTAACTTCGTCAACGGCCATGATAGTCACTGGATAGTCCTGGCCATCTACAGTTGCGCTTAGATCTTTGACATCTTCAATTTCGGAAGCTTTGGTGATGAGCTGGCCAATTTCGTGAATCACAGTTGCTGATACCAGCATCTTTCCTCGTCCGTCTTTGAGCGGAATAACAGATTTAGCAAATCTTTTCCGAATGAATTCCAAGGCTCCAGTGAAGTCTTTTGCAGGCACTTGTTCTGGCCTATTATCGCCTTCGGTCGGTTCGATGACAATCATGTCGATCACGCCGGCAACCGGTTGGGGGAAGTGCTTGCGGGCGGTTACCTCCATTGGCTTAAGTTCCACGGTTTTTCCCCTGTTGATCGTAAGCAAGACTTTACCACCTTTTTGAAGAATGAGAGCGAGGTCTGTAGTTCTTGTCACAGGTTGACCGTTGGCTGCAGTGATTACGTCACCAGTCACGAGGGCGCTTGTGGCCGCTGGACTGTTGGGAATGATTGAGGTAATCCGCGGAGCGCGACCTTCCAGCTGAAAGCCATATCGAGGCGATTTTGGTGCTTCGAGATTTGGCTCCCATCGATCTAGGAATTCCTGCATGTGGTGGGGATCCAAAAGTCGTGGTTTTTTGAGTAATGCCATGCCTTCTGGATCATCTTTGCCATGCTTGGCGAGTGCTTCTTCAAAACGCTCCCTGAGCTCGGCGTAGGGTTCATTGAAAAGATCTCCGGTTTCTTGTTGAGGTTGCATTGGGCGGCCAAATGCTTTGCCAGCGATTAGAGCATCCCAGCGCGCAACAATGGAGGGTAGAGGGACGTGTTTGTTGATTCGCCAGGAACCACTAATGTTGCTGTTAATCCCGATGACCTCCCCTTTGAGGTTGTAGAGTGGACCGCCAGAGTCGCCTGAGATCACCGTCGCCGAGGTGGTGATGGCGTCGCTGAAGCCACTCTTGGTGCCGGCCTCGCTTATTCTGCCTAGCCGAATCGGGGCGGGACGTCCTACGACTGGGCCTCCAGGGTGGCCGGTCGCGATGACCCAATCATTGATCTTATAGGTTTTGGTTACGACATAGGGCCGATAGGGGAAGGGTCCGGGTGCGTTGATTTGTAAGAGCGCGCCGTCGGTTTCGTGATCAACTCCAAGACTGGTAGCGGGAAGTTCTCGTCCGTCGGAAAGGAGCACTTTCATCTGCTTCTTAGGATCATTCGTAACGTGCGCGGCCGTAATTACCAATCCCTGTGGGCTTACGATTACTCCGGAACCGGAGCCACCGTTGAGCATGATCGCAACGGTGGCATCCACCAAGTCCGGGGCAAGTTTCCGAACGATACGATCCAATTCTTTTGGAGTTTGGGAAAAGACAGATCCAGTAAGACTGAGTAAGAAAAGTAAGGTTTTCATCGAGATTAAAATGCGCGGGTCTTGGCGAGAAGGCGGTCGATTGCTGCGCGAATATCTTTAGGCTTAAGAGCAATCGTTCGGGCTGGAGATACTGCAGCAATATTAATTCCCAGAGCATGTCCATTGATGTCGAAGACTGGGGATCCGCAATCCCATGCATTGATTGGGATCGTGTGCACAATTACATCGGGAAAAGGTGCGCGCCTAATGCTGGGAATCATGGAGACGCCGTTTGAAGGATTGATTCCGGTAGCCGGAGGAATCATGAGCGGTGAGATGAGCTCAATCTCATGGGACCTGCTCGAGCCACCCCTCGCAATTTCGGCAGTCACTTTTTCTCCGACCTCGCAACGATCCAGAAATGCTGTTAGATCGGCCCGGTTATTAATAGGTTGGTTATTTATCTTTTTAATGAGGTCTCCGGGCGAGATTCCGGATTCGAAGGCAGGAGTATCGGGCTTGATTGCGGCGATCTTTAATCCTGAGTCAAGTTGTTCGGTGGTGAGGCCCAGACTTGTGACTTGACTTGTTGCATGCACGGAAGGAATTCCCTTTAAGAGTTCGTGGCTGAAAATTCCAACATAGGAGGTTGCTTCTGCCACCATTTCATCTGTGGATTCCTGAAGTAATATAGGAGAGGCCACAACTGAGCCGGTGGCGGGAAGTTCATCACTCCAATGAACGACCGGCATTTCTAATTCTTGAATGCCAACCAAAGCAAGATCGGTCTCCTCGTCAGTTGAAAGAAGAACAGCCGGATAGTTTTTTCCGTTGTAACGAACCACAAGGGAGGGGCCAAGATCACTGGCTTTGGTGAGGATGAGCCCCTCCGAGTGAATGATAGTGCCAATGACCGAGTGCGTTGCTTGCGCCCCTTCGTTTGAGACAAGGACACAGGGCAGTGGATTAGGGTGTGACCTCTGGATGAAACGCTGTCTTGCTCGAGTGATGGGCGAGACAATCATTTCCCGAGCCTCTTCTATGGTGGCCTTTGGGGCCAGTGGCAGTTTGTCGAGATCCGAAACAGTTTCATCGGCAAGGATGGCATCAAGTTCCGGAAAGTCGGCAATTAGCCATGGAATCATGAGGGCTGGAGTGTTGGTTTCACGAGCTTTTAAAGTGGTCGCGATCAAAGCACCAGAGAGGTCAAAAACTGGAGTTCCAAGGAGGTGAAGCACACTATCCAGTCGAATTGCTTTAGCTTTCTCTGGAGGAGCGAACTCGAGATGATCTACGAAGAGGCTGGAAGGCTCTCCGGTTGAAGCGATAGGGGCTGTTGTGGGTAAGATCACAGTATGATCGATAATTTTTGAAATCCGGATAGGAACGAGGTCGGGTTCTGGTTCCTTAATCTTGAGCAAAGAAACAAAGTGTTTTGCATTCTCAGCCACTGTTTCGAGCTCGATACGAGAGCCATCAAGCCGATAAAGAAGATAGGATGCGTCCTCTCCGTCAATGCTTGGCAGGAATGGAGACAGGATGTGGCCGTCCTTGCTTACGATGACAGCTGGTCTGGTCTCAGATAAACCAAGTCGTCCAACGATGACCATTTGTTTCGAGAGTTTCGAAGCAAATACAGTCGTGCTTTCTTGCACAAAGATTTCGTTTTCCTTGGTCCAGGTGACTGTTTGAGCGGGAAGGAATGAAGCCAGAGCGGCAGCAATGAGAATGGATTTCATTTACCAGACTTGTTGAAGTTCATTTATAGGAAGCCAAAAGGTGCTTTCGGATGATCGAACGAGGGCATGGGTTTCATTGACTTCGGAAATTTGAACGATTTGACCCGCCCTAAGAGCGGGATAATTCCAGTCGGGTGTGCCCGCTTTGGGCTCGCGAGGAAGTTCGTCGGCAAGGACCATGTATTGATTGGGAGAGTAATGTTGACTCTGTCGCCAAGCGGCGGTCCCCAAAAAGAGAAAAGCGATGATTGCGAGGGCGAAACCAGGCCAGCGGGGGAGTGAAACAAATTTGCAGATTCCAAAAAACAAATAGGTGATAACCCAAATCACGGCGGCTACAACGACCCATTGATCCGGGCGAAGGTCGAGAAACCGGTTCCGGGAAACTGTTAGGTCACCTTGGCGCTCACGAATGTCACTCATCAAGTCTCGCGCTTCTTGGTCCAGCGGATCAAGTAAAAGTGCGGTGTGGCAGGATGCTCGTGCCCGAGCGGGGTCATTTGCTGAAAGGTGTGCTTGAGCAAGGTTGTAGCGCAGGGAACCATGGTCAGGACTCTCCTTGATCAGGCCATTATAGATATCGATTGCTCTATTGAAATTGGCCTCGTTAAACGCTTGGTTGGCTTCCTGTAGGGTCGAACCTTTTAGTGATGAAATGGTGATAAGCAGCAGGAGCGAAATCTTGGTGAGCTCGCGCCCCAACGCAATGAAATCGAACGCCTGTTCCTGACTTGAGAAGGAGATTTCGGCATGGGTTTTAAGTCTTGCGGCGAGTGCTTGATCATCAAGTGCGCTGGCAATCTCTCTCACGGTTGATCCCGGAGGGAGTCGGAGTTTGTGTCGAAGAATTGGCAGTAAATCGTTGTCAATTTCCTCGGCTGTTCCTTTTCCTGATTTAAAGCTTATAATAAGACGTTTTAGGGTTCGTTCGCGGTCTTTCTTCCCTGGATCGCGCGCGTCCAGCCGTTTCTTGGCTAGGCCAAACAGAAAAGGTAGAAAAGGGGCAAGAGCGAAGGCTCCAAAGGTAGACACCGGAAGATTGAGTAAAACCGGACGTGTGGTGATGCTGCCAGCGTCCTTTCTAGGGGTCATTGATGCGGTAATATCACTAGTTCCTGGAAGGTTCAGGGTTGGTGTGATTTTGTGGAAACGCCATCTATCGTCAACCGTGTCGAAAGAGGCGAGGGTTATTGCGGGTAGGGTCCCTACTTTGCCGGTTGGGAGAAGAGTCTGAGTAAAGTCTCCCTCCCAGAAATCGTAGTTACTGCCAACTTTTGGATAGAGATCGCTCTCGACTGATGGGAAGCCTTGGCTTGAGAAATCAAAGTCATTCCGAAGATTTGGGTTCCCCTGACCGGTGATTGAGATGTCGATAATGAACGGGCGAGAGGCGGTTGGCTGAAGAGGGCGGTAATCGATTTGAAATTCCCAGTCTCCCACAAGGCCTGAATCGATCGCCTGATTGTTTGGGATTGGAGGGACTGGAAGCACTTCGATTTCGAACGGAATAACATGAGTCCTATGTCTGGAGCGAATCCGCGAAATCCCAAGAGTGGCGCTAAGGTGTCCGGTCGATTTTCCAACCTTGGTGAAATACAAACGGGCCTTGTAGGCGCGGAGGTTGTAATCGATGCCCTCGATTTCTTGTTCCATTTCGCTGTAGTTTTCAGGACTTCCATAGCGACTGAAGAATCCGCCTTGGGAATAGGTGTAAAAGTAGTCACTGGGAACAGGTTTACGTCCTGAGTAGCGTAGGTATTGATGCCACTGAGCTCCAACGACCCGATTCGAGGGCTGGGAGAAATAAGAACCTGCTCGGAACCTAGTGTTCTTGTTTTCAACAAGCTCGATAAACTGAACTTCCACAGCTTCGCCCAAATGAACCTGCCTTGGAATCTGAGCACTTCCATTCCAGAGAATCTCTAACCGGGTTTCGGTCTTTGATGTGGTGTTTTCTGTCACCTTGATCTCTCCAATCCGAATAAAAAATTCCTTATTTTCAAGCACGATCGGGATTGGAGGGAAATCGATCAAGCCTGGTGAGGTCGCGACGAATGAAATTCGGTTGTCGGTCTGCATGTTGCCATAGGCGTCATTGGGAAGCCGAATACTTGAGTATCCGAGCCAAGTGATTTTTGGATGTTTGGGAAGTTTGCCTAGTTCCATTTCAGCTCTGGTCACGATGCTGATGGATTCAATCCGATCCTCAGTGATGATATTTGGCGGCCTGGAAACGCGGTAGTCCTGTGCCCAGGAAGGCATTGCCGATAGGACACTGAAGATGAGAACGAGTCGGAACATTTTAGTTTCGAAAATTAGTGGTTCTTACTTCGAGGAACTCGTCGACCATTACGGAGATATTCCTGCTGCTGTTTCCTCAGGAGTCGCGAACGTAGATCACCGCCCTCTTTTTCGGCTCTCTTGAGATCATTATCATCGGGCTCTCCCTTGCCTTTTTCATCGCCTTCGCCCTCATCTCCATCCGTAGGTTCATCGCCCTCGGGGCGATCACCCTGCGGATTTTCTTGCTCGTTTTGGCGGCCCCCTTCGCCTTCCGGTTCCTCACCTTCACTTTTTTCGCCCTCTTGGGGCTCACCTTCCCCCTCGCCTTGAGCTGGTTGAGGTTGCTGCTGTTGCTGGGGATCGATCAAATGATCTAGGGCATCTTGGATGTGTTGAGCTGCTTGCTCCAACTGGCGTTCGCGATGGGGGGAGGGCGCCAGAACGATATCTTCCTCGGCCAGGCGGTAATCCTTTAATCCCTCTTCTGGTAGAATAGTCGGCGAATCCTCGATTGCTTCCGCTCTCGCTATGAGATGTTGAATCGAGTTCGCGGCGCTTTCGATTGCCTTCTTGTTTACCTCGGTGAGAGTGTTGACTTCCCTTTCAAGGCTTTTGACGAATCGATTTTCCTGATTGAGGGCGTTTTGGGTGTCCTCGATGGCAGCTTGGAAGGCTGCGAGGAAATCAAGGTAGGCCTGGACCCGCGAGATATTTTTGTAAACAAGAGCGAGGTTGTCGCTGAGTTCTTCGTCTGCGGGTTTGAGGGGGGCGGCACTTCTATAAATTTCGAGAGCATTTTTGAATGAACTTTTGGCACGCTTTAGAAGCTTTACCGGATCAGAACGTTCCTGCATCGCCATCATCATGATTTCCTGTTCGGATTTTGGGACGCGAGATTGACCCTTCCGATGATGAAGGATCCCTCGCTTATGAAGTGCGGCGAACTTTAAATCGTTTCGGAGGATCGGTGCGGCATCGGCAGCCTTGCTGTAAAGATCAAGCAGCAGTTTAAAGCGGTCTTCAGATTTCAAGGTGAGTTCAGGCTCAGCTTTTTCAAGCTCCAGAGCTTTGTTGTAAAAGCGGATACTTCGCTGGGTCTCGGTGAGAGTAGGGTCTTCAAGGCTTTTGCGAATTTCTTCTGGAAGGTAATCTGTTGAAGCGGCGGTGTCGGCGGCCGCAATTTCACCCTTCAAGATGGCATTGGCGCGCTCGATCCAAGAACTGGGTCCTTTGGGATCGTGGGTGAGAGAGCCCATCGGGTTCTTGTTCACGTCCAAAAAGACAGCCATCGGAAAGGTTTCGACCCCTAGTTCCTTCATGAGAGTACGTCGAGCGCGCCGCTCCACATCGGTGAGTCCAACACGGGGAAGGTCGATGAGCGTCCAGACAATTTTGGTCTCTGCCCATTGTTTGAAAATTTGGTGCGTGAGGATTTCCTGTTCGAATGTGATTGAGAGTTTTGACCAATCGGATCCGGTGAAGATCACCATGACGGGTAATGCTTCTTCCTTGGCAACCTCTAGTGCTTCGTCGTAAGAATCGACCTCTTCGCCGGGAAGGCTTGGAGCTATGGAAAGAAGGAAGGCGATTGCGGTTGTTAGCGGATGCCAGTTTTTGGTTCTAAGGGGGAGCAAGATGTGGATCATGAGACAGATAAGAGATAAGGTAAGAGGCCAGACAAAAATATCCTGGGGTCGTTCGTAAAGTTCACCGGCGATATTTTCACCATTCAACTCGATAGTGTCGACACGGGTGTTGAGTTGGGTAATTTGAGCCTCAACTTCCTTCGGTGAAGCGCTAAGAAATAGTCCATTGGTTGACCCGGAGAGTTGCTTGACCGTATTGTGGTTAGACTGTGTGAACATTTCGGTTCTGGGCACGTTGGCTGGCACGCCGTCCTTTCCAAAGGCAACCGCGATAATGGGCACTTTGGATTTCTTAAGTTGCCTGAGGACGGTTTCTGGATCTCCTCCGGTGACGTTATCTCCATCGGAGAGAACAATAATCGCTGATCCCGGAGGGGGTTCTTCGGTGAGGAGATTTTGAGCTTCCTCAAGAGCAGCGGTGATGTCGGTGCCGGGAACTAGGAAGTCACCGGGTTGGATTTGATTAACGCGTTTGAGGAGAGTAGCGCGGCTCCGGGTGACAGGCGTCTCGATAAAGGTATCGCCTGCGAAAGAGATAAGGCCGATCCGATCTGTCGGACGAGAATTGATGAATTCACGTAAGAGAAGTTTTGCGGCATCGTTCCGACTAATTCCTTCGGTGTCTGTTGCTGTCATCGAGTTGGAAATATCGAATAGGACAACCAAATTTTTTGAAGGGCGTTTGAACTCAGTTCTGACGAACCCGCTGATCGGGCGGAGGACGGAGACTCCGGCAAGTAAGAGAGAAGTGAGAAGAACGATTCCGAGGATCCGCCGGCGGACCGGAGAGGCATTTGACTTCAGATTACAGTGTCCAGAGTTTTGGGTAAGAAGGGAGATTGCTTTCTTCCGCTGATGGTAAGACCAAGCAGCGATACCAAGCGACAGGATTACGACGGGTAGAACCCAGAAGAGATTTTTGAGAGCGAGGAATTCCATCTTGATTATAAAGCCTAGGAGATTTCGCGAAGAAGGGTGTGACGAAGAAGAATGGCAAGGCCGAGGGCAGCGATTCCACCTATCAAAAGTGTGGGGTAGAGATCGCGCTGATAAATTAGGGCTGGACGTTGTTTTGAGGTCTTCTCAAGTGAATCGATGGTATCCATGACGTCTTCAAAACCTTTGTTATCCTTAGCTCGAAAAAATTGACCGCCGGTGATTGATGCTATTTTTTCGAGGTTCCGCGTGTCGAATCGGATTGTCGCGCCCATGCGTGAGAGTGGTCCGAGGAGAAAGGGATCGTCACTTCCAATGCCGACTGTGTGAATGGTGATGTCTTGTTTTTTGGCTGCTTCCGCTGCTGTGACTGGAGTGTAAACAGGATCAGGAACAGTGTGATCACCATCGGTGATTAGAACGATAGTGCGTCGGGTTTCATTGTAGTCCTTCAAGGCGATGATGCCCTGACTGATTCCGCCGGCGATATTTGTGCCACGCTCGCTTTGGGAAAGAAGGGAGTTCTCGAGTTGATCGACGTAGCCAATGAGGTGATCGTGGTCGATAGTTGGGTCGACCGCGAGGTTGCCAAGGTGGCCAAAAATGACGAGGCCAATACGGTCGCCTGAACGTCGCGAAACGAAGCGGTTGATCTGATCTTTTGCGACGCCCAGGCGGTCTTTTATCCTCCCTTGGGCGATGCCTTTTCTGACTGCGGAGTCATCCATGCCAGACGGCGGATCGAAAGCATCCATACTGTTCGAGTAATCGAGTACCAGCATGATATCGGTACCTTCCTTGGTCACTGGGACGATTTCCATATCCGACTGGGGACGAGCGAGTGCAAAAATGAAGGCTGCGGCAGCGAAAACCTCTAGCAAGAGAAGCAGGTGTCGGGGGGCGAAATGCTTCCTCGGCGCAGCCTTGGTGTAGTGGTCGGTTGAAGATACAGCAATAGAAGCAGGAAGACTGAACCAACGCCAAACAAGCCCCCCGATAAGAGGGATGAGGAGCCACAGGAAGTGGGGATTGGCAAAGGTAATATCAAGCATTGGGTTCAATCAATCAGAAGACTTCGTCGTGTCACCGGGGAAGCGAAGTTGAGCAGCGAGTTTACTCAAAATTTGCAACCTGTAGAGAGTAACATCGTCTCCCAAAAGAGCGACCGTGCTTTTCGGAAAAAAACGAGGCTGAAATTCGCCCGTCACCGAGGGTTTTTAGGCTAGGAGATCTTCGGAATGATGGGGGAGCTCGAAGTAGGCTTCAGCGTTATGGTAGCAGATATTGCCAATCATCTTGCTGATGAGCCGGTCATCGTTTGGTAGCTTGCCGTCTTCCACGTCTTGTCCGACGAGATTGCAAAGTAAACGGCGGAAGTATTCGTGCCTTGGAAAGGACAGAAAAGATCTCGAATCGGTGAGCATTCCAACAAAGTGGGAAAGTAGGCCAATCGCCGAAAGCGTGTTGATCTGGGACTCCATTCCCTGGAGGGTGTCGTTGAACCACCATCCGGATCCGAATTGGACTTTGCCACGGATTGGGGCCTCCTGAAAAGAGCCGCAGGCGGCAGCGAGGACGGCATTATCGCGTGGATTAAGGTTATAAATGATAGTCTTTGGCAGCTTGTTGAGTTTGCTAAGGGAATCAAGGAAGGACAGAAGAGCCTCGCCCTGAGGCCAATCTCCAATCGTATCAAATCCTGAATCGGGACCTAGTTTATCAAAGAGTCTTGTGTTCGGATTGCGCCTTGGTCCCAGATGGAGTTGCATCGTCCAATTTTTTTCTGAAACCCACTGACCCACGTGATACATGATAAGCGCGCCGAAGGCATCGGTCTCTTTAGGGTTGGCGGCTTTTCCTTCACGAACTTTGGCGAGAATTTGATCTGCTTCACTTTCGTGGCATGGATTGGACAAAGCATAGCGCATCCCGTGGTCGGTCAAGCGACAGCCTTTTTCGTGGAAATAATCCTGACGAGCCTTCAACGCCGAAAGAAGATCAGCGAAGGTGATAATGTTTTTGCCAAGCTGGTCGAGCCACGGGTTTAGGAGAGAAGGACGGTCAACGAAGAATGCTTTGTCAGGCCGGAAGGTTGGATAGATCTTGGTAGGGCAATCTGAGGCATTTGCGGCTACGTGGTGGGAAAGGTTGTCGGTGGGGTCATCGGTGGTGCCGACAGCATCGACTCGGAATTTGCGAAGGAGACCTTGGGCGGAGAAATCCTTGTCTGTGAGGCGTTCGTTACAGCCTTCCCAAATTTCGTCTGCCGTTTCCGGACTCAAGAGGGTGTTAATGCCGAAACAGCGACGGAGCTCGAGGTGAGTCCAGTCGTAGAGCGGATTGCGAAGGGTGTTCGGAATAGTGTCGGCCCAGGCACGGAATTTCTCTTTGGGAGAAGCATTTCCGGTGATGTGGGACTCTGGAATCCCGTTGGCGCGCATGGCTCGCCACTTGTAGTGGTCGTGACCAAGCCAGAGATCGGTGATGTTCTCCCACCGTTGGTTCGTGGCCACCTCATCTGGCGGAAGATGGGTGTGATAGTCGATAATTGGCAGATCCTTCGCCGTATCGTGAAAAAGCTTGCGGGCTGTCTCAGAGAAGAGAAGGAAATCGTCATCAAGGTATGTTCTAGCCACGGCGAGAGGCTAGGCCATGAGGTGAACCAAGTCCAAGCGAGAATTAGTTGATGAGGCGAGTTTCCAAGGGTGGCCGAGCGGCGCCGCCCTTTGCAAGGTAGCGTTGGTAATACTTGCGGGCCTCGTCTTTCTGCCCCTTCCGCAGGAAAATGATGGAGAGGTTGACGTAGGGTTCAAATAAATTGGGATCCTGAGCGATAGCTTCCAGAAAATGATATTCAGCATCGTTAAAGCGGTTGGTTTTACCGGCAATATTGCCAAGAAGAATATGAGCCAATGCATTTTGAGGTTCGAAGGAAAGCGAGCGGCGGAGTTCCTGCTCGGCTTCCTCGAAGAGCTCGACGCGATAGAGGGAGTCCCCGAGCATGAAGTGTGCGTAGGGAATCTTTCGGTCACCGGCGACAAGGATTGATTGTCTGAATTGCCCGGTAGCAGCCGCCGGATCGTCCAGCCGAAGTTGGACAATGCCAAGGTTAATCATGGCCTCCCAGGCCCCGGGGTCCTGATCCACGATGAGTTCGAGGGCTCCCCGTGAGGCTTGAAAGTCTCCTTTGGCAAAGAGGCGTCGCGCGACAGTATTCAGGTTTTTATTGGCGGCTCGGAGTTGTGAAGTTCCGGCAGCGAGCTCTTCTGGGCTCGGAGTGATATTGCTCTCAAGGCTTGGGTTGAGCGGGGAGGTTTTTTCGATCAATTCCATTTCCTCAATGGTAAGTTCCATTTTTTCATCTCCGCTGATACGGGCGAGTGCATCTTTCCAATTTTGGTCATTGGCACCCAATTTCTCGCCCTGTTTTAAAAGGAGCTCGGCCGCGCCTTGCTGGGCCTGTATCTTTGCTTTGAGTTTATCGATCACTCCCCGGAGAAGAGCGACTTCCTCTTTTCCGCGCCTGTTAAGCGTCCCTCCATTCAGTTGTGCGAGGAGGTCATTTTCAGCTTGCTTGAGACGTTTTTGCAGTCGATCCATGCGCAATTTGCTTTGCATGTCACTTTTTTGTAAATTTTGAATCTTTGCCTTGGCAACCACAAGAGTCTGCTTGGCAATGAGAATCTTGTCCTTTGAAGCATTGGCGTCTTGTTGGACAAGTTCGAGGTTTGCTTTGGCCTCATTGAGTTCTTTACTTAGACTGACGTTCTGCGTGATGAGCTTTTGAATTCGGTCGGTTTCGTCCATCCCCAAAAGTGCCTTCATCTGGTCGCGCTCTTCGATCAAACCGATTCGCTCTTGACGGAGTTCGGTCACCATTTTTTCCGATTGGGTCAGCCGGGTTTCTAATACCGCTTTGACGCGGTTGGACTCGGTCAGAAGTCTGTCTTTTTCTTTGATGGTTGTCTTTAGAGCATCGATCTGGTTTTGCTGCCCTTCTACGACCCGGTTGTTAATTTTGGTCTGTTTGGCTATGACAGCTTTGAGACGCTCTTCTTCCTTTCGTGCCACAAGTAGGGCTTTTTGAGTCACGGCAAGCCGCTGTAAGGTGAGGCGTTGATCGGCTAGGGCTTTGTCTCGGGCCGCAGCCATGGCATCACGCTCCTGTCGGAGTTGTTCGATCTGCTGATTGAGTTCAGCTACTTGATTTCTTAGCGGGGAGGCTGCGAGGCGGGAGAGCTGGGTTTGGCGTTCTTGGATTTGTCGGCGAATCCTTGCGCTTTCAGCATCACGGATGTTGACTCGACGGCGGAGATCGGCATTGAGGCTGTTGATTTCTGCCTGCAGGTCACGGATCGTTTTGGTGGCTAATCCGTTTGGGTCAACTTTTCCAGGGATAGTTAATCGTGGCTTTGCTTCGCCGGGAACTTCTAGAAGGGGTGTTTTTCCAGCGTCCTGTCGTTCCTTTTGTTGGGCAAGGGCTCTGGCGTGGATTCGCTGCATGGCCTCGGTTGTGGACTTTGTCCGCCATTTAAGTCCCTCTTTTTGTTTGAAGTTGGGGTGAGTGATCGTGATGAGATCAAAGAAAGATCGGGCCTTACGGTATTTCGTAAACGATTCGACGAATTCCTCTTTTTTTTCAAGTTCTTCGGCCTGTTTGACAAGTGACCAAGCTTGATAGTAGAGGCCGCCAGGATCGAGTTTTGCAAGCTCTTCTGGTGTTTGCGCCAATACCGGAGCAGTGAGAAGGGCTAGGAAAACGAGCCCGATGAGATGACGTAGGTGAGTCATTAGTCCATGAGTTTATCAAACGGGGGATTGGTGGAAAAGAGCAGATTTTAGCCGGAAACGGCGAGAATGAGCCTTTCAGGCATCAGGGTGTTGACAGCTGCTGGCTGGGAGATTAGGAATTCGCCCGAGGGCGGAGTAGCCAAGTGGTAAGGCGCGGGTTTGCAAAACCTGTATTCGCGAGTTCGATTCTCGCCTCCGCCTCCAAGCTCTCTAGTAACCGTGTCGGATTCGTTTCCGGCACGGTTTTCTTTTGTGACAGTTGACTCGAATGGATGAACCAGCGACTAATTCCGTTGTGATCAGGATTCGTGGAGCACGTCAACACAACCTCAAGGGGCTGGATGTTGATTTGCCACGTGGAAAAATGATCACCGTAACTGGGGTGAGCGGGAGTGGTAAGTCGAGCCTAGCATTTCATACGCTCTATGCCGAAGGACAGCGTCGGTATGTGGAATCGCTTTCGGTTTATGCACGGCAATTTCTTGATCAGCTGGAGAAACCGGAAGTTGATTCGATTGACGGGCTAAGTCCGGCAATTGCTATTGAGCAGCGAACTGGAGCGGGCAATCCCCGGTCAACGATTGCGACGGTGACCGAGATTCACGATTTTCTTCGTATTCTTTATGCGGCAGCCGGAGTGCCTCATGACCCAGAGACTGGTGAGAAGCTGAAGCGGATGTCGACGGCTGATATTGTGAAGACTCTCTCGAATCGACCCGAAGGAAGTCGGTTGGTTTTGCTGGCTCCGATTACGACCGAGGGCGATGCCAAGGGAATGATCGGGGATCTCCAACGGCAGGGATTTGTGAGAGTGCGGGTAGGGGGGGAGATCATTGAGTTGGAGGCTGCAGCACAAGTTTGGCCAGAAGATGGAGGTGAGATTGAGATCGTCGTAGATCGCTTGGTTGTGAAGGAGGGAGTGGATTCCCGGATGGCGGACAGTGTTGAAATTGCGATACGGATCTGCGGGCTTGAGGTCCGTGCTTTGGCGCAGGAACGCGGCGCTGATAGTTGGGAGGAATTAGCCTTCGCTACGAGTTATCGGAATCCCAAAACCGGATTTGAACTGCCGGCACTGACTCCAAAACATTTTTCATTTAATTCGCACTTGGGAGCATGTGAGGTGTGTCATGGACTTGGGACCGAGGTCTTTTGTAATCCGTTTTCGGCTGTTCCAGACCGCAGTAAATCGCTTGCCGAGGGTGCGGTGGCTGTTTGGAGTAAGGGGTCGAAAAAGAAGAAAGGTTGGAACCAGTTGCATATCGAAGCTCTGGCCGGGCATTTTGGGGTAAGTCTGAATGAACGATTTGAGAAGTTGCCCGAGAAATTCAAACAGGCTTTGTTTTTTGGGACTGGTAATACGAAAATTGAAGTGCCTTGGGAAAAGGACGGGATGGTTGTTCCGTGGAAGAAGGAGTTTGAGGGAATCTGCAAGCAGGTTGAGCGTCTTTACCGCGAGACTGAAAGTGATGGAGTCAAGAGGAGTATGGGCAGGTTCATGACTTTGCGTGAATGTAAGCCATGCAAAGGGAAGAGGCTGAAGAAAGAGTATCTCGCGGTGACCCTGAAGGGGCGAGATGGTGCAAAGGGAATCGACGAATTTTGTTCAGCGCCCATTAGTGAGGCCCTTGACTGGATCGGGACCGTGAAAATCCCCGAAGACCGGCAGGTGACGATGAAGGGGGTGCTGGCTGAGTTGGAAAAGCGTTTGTCTTTTCTTGATGAGGTTGGACTAGATTATCTGGCGCTCGATCGTGCCAGCGGAACTTTGTCGGGAGGAGAGTTCCAAAGGGTAAGGCTTGCGACCCAGCTGGGGGCTGGGTTGGCTGGTGTTTTGTATGTCTTGGATGAGCCGAGCATTGGACTACATCCACTGGATAATGAACGTTTAATTGGGGCCTTACAACGTTTGCGGGATGCCGGGAATACCGTGGTGGTAGTAGAGCACGATGAAGCGATGGTGAGAGCTGCGGATCAGGTGGTGGAGATTGGTCCGGCGGCAGGGAAGCACGGAGGGGAGTTGGTGGCACAAGGAACTCCGGCGGAAGTTTCGAAACTTGATACTCCGACCGGACGCTGGCTTCGAAGGGGGGTGCCGGAGGTGAATTCGACAAAGAGAAAATCCGCGTTTGAGTTAACGATTAAGGGGCCGCGTGAGCACAACTTAAAGGGCGAAGATGTCACTATTCCGCTGGGGCAATTGGTGGGGGTAACAGGGCCAAGCGGGAGTGGTAAATCGACTTTGGTGGATGGAATTTTACGTCGTGCTTTGGCCAGGAAGTTTCATCGAGCCAAGGATGAGCCTGGAAAGCACGATGGGATTGAGGGGCTGGAGTATCTCGAAAAGATGGTCGTCGTAGATCAAAGTCCGCTGGGAAAAAGTCCGAGATCGAATCCGGCAACCTATACTGGTGCATTTGATTTGGTTCGCGATTTGTTTTCACAGCTTCCGCTGTCCCGGCAGCGGGGTTATAAGGCAGGGCGCTTTAGTTTTAACGTAAAAGGAGGACGCTGTGAGAAGTGTCAGGGCGGAGGTTCAATCCGGATTGATATGCACTTTTTGCCGGATGTCTGGGTCGAGTGTGAGGCATGCCAGGGATATCGCTACAATCGCGAGACCCTCGATGTTCGATATCGAGGGAAGAGTGTTGCGGACATACTCGAAATGACGATTGAGGAGGGGCGAGAATTTTTTGGAGTAGTGCCAAAATTGAGCGTGATTATGAATACGCTCTTTGATGTCGGGCTGGGTTACGTGAAGCTTGGGCAGGCTGCTAATACGCTTTCGGGTGGTGAGGCTCAGCGGGTCAAGTTGGCTTGCGAGTTATCTAAATCAACACCGGGGCATACACTTTATCTTTTGGATGAACCCACGACTGGCTTGCACTATCAGGATGTGCAGGTGCTCCTGAAAGCTCTCTTAAGGCTTCGCGACGCCGGGCATTCTTTGGTTGTCGTTGAGCACAACCTAGATGTGATATCGGTTTGTGATCACCTCATCGATCTCGGTCCCGCTGGAGGGGTGAAGGGCGGATACGTTGTAGCCACCGGAACTCCAGCCGAAGTTAGAAAAAGTAAAACATCTCTGACCGGAAAAGCTTTGCTGGATTTCACCAGCTAAACGTTCCGCCAGCGTGCGATTTGCGCGCGTATGTTTTTTATTGAGGGGGCACCTGGGTTGGTTCGAGCTTCGAGGGCTGTTTTGAGCGAAAAAACAGCGGAGGCTTCTTCGGTGAATGCCGGGTCAACTTTTGTGAGATCGAGCTTGTCGAGCGGTATGTCGGACTGAACCGAAGTCGCAACGGCTTTTCCTACGAGCTCGTGAGCCGAGCGGAAAGGAATTCCCTGTTTAACAAGCCAGTCTGCAAGGTCTGTGGCAAGTAGAAGCGGGTCTTCCGAGGCGGCGGCACAAGCGTCTTCATTGATCTTCATTTCGGAGATCATTTCGGTGTTTACCTTGAGTGCGAGGGTAAGGGTATCGATAGAGTCAAAAAGGGGTTCCTTGTCCTCCTGGAGATCTCGATTGTATGTGAGCGGAAGCCCTTTGATCGAGGTCAGGATGGAAGTCAGATTGCCATAAAGGCGACCGGTCTTGCCGCGTGTGAGTTCGCAAACATCGGGGTTTTTTTTCTGAGGCATCAGAGACGATCCGGTGGTGTGGGCATCGGACAAGGTGACGAACCCAAATTCGCTGGAACACCAGAGGATCAGGTCTTCGGAGAGTCGAGAAAGGTGAGCGCCGATGAGGGCGAAATTAAAAAGAAGTTCGGCAATGTAGTCACGATCGGAGATGGCATCCATCGAGTTCGTGGTGACAGAGTCGAATCCCAGCTCCGCTGCGATTTCTTCGCGATCGAGATTAATAGTTGAGCCGGCAAGAGCGCCGGATCCTAGCGGAGAAATATTGACCCGATGACGGGTGTCTGCGAGGCGGCTCTTATCGCGTGCCAGCATTTCAACATAGGCGAGAAGGTGGTGCCCAACGGTGACCGGTTGGCCACGTTGCAAGTGTGTGTATCCTGGAAGGATTGTTTCGGCGTAGCGGCTAGCTTGGTTGAGCAGTGAATTCTGAAGTCCGCCGAGAAGAGTAAGGAGATCATCAATGGCGTCCCGGCAATAGAGACGGGTGTCAGTGGCGACTTGATCATTTCGAGAACGCGCAGTGTGAAGTTTTGCTCCGGTGGTTCCGATTCTCTCGGTGAGGGCGGCCTCGATATTCATGTGGATGTCCTCGTTTTCGATCGAGAACTCGAAGTTGCCTTCCGCGATTTCCTTTTCGATTTCGCGAAGTCCATTTTCGATTTGGGAGAATTCATCCTCGGTCAAGATTCCAGCTTTGACCTGAGCTCTGGCGTGGGCGATTGATCCTAGAACATCGTACGGGTATAAGCGCCAATCATAGGAGATGGATTCTCCATATTGTTGAACAAGATCGGCGGTTGCTTTTGAAAATCGGCCCTTCCACATAAGAGGTCCAGTCTTGGGGGAGTGATCGTTGCTTTCAAGTCCGGAGCGAAAAGAAAATCCCGATGGCCGGAATGGCCTATCGGGATTGAGAATGAGGAAAAAGGTTTTGAATCTAGAACTCGAGATCGCGAGTGGTCGATGTCAGGATGGCACGGTTGTTTCCGCAGGCGATCTGGATTTCTTCCATGAAGTCAGAGATTTGGGCATTGTTCTTAAGAACGATTCCGTAGCGAAGTTCGCTCATCATTCCAGCTTGAACCGACTCAACGCTGATCATTTCGGTGGCATCGGTGAATTTGTCAAAGATATCGTTGAAGGCTTTGGAGAAGTCGACGTCATTATTCACGCGGATTCGAAGTTGGTGGGACGCGCGTTTTGGTGCGAAAGCGTCCCGCTTGGAGATAAACCAAATGGCGAGACCAACGATTATGGTAGTGACTAAGACGATTTCATATTCTCGGGCTCCAACTCCCATGCCTGTCGCCATCGCAAAAAAGATAAAGGCAAGGTCACGTGATTGTCCCAGATTGCGTCTGAAACGAATCATGGAGAACGCGGCAAACATACCGAAGGCGACAGCCTCATTTCCGTTGACGACCATGATGAGGATGGTGGTTACGGTTCCAATGATGACCAAAGTGTGGACGTAATCTTGTGAGTAGCGCGTCCCCTTGTAAGTGCTCTTGTAAAGAAGTCCGACCAACATGTTGAGAAAGAAGCTCATAGCCATGGCTCCTAGAACCTCTAGAGGCTTAGGGTCGTTTTGCCTGATGGTCTCAAGGGTGTCGATGATGCTGTCTAAGGAGAATGCAATAACGGGATCCATAAAGTGATGTGTTTTCGGTGTAGAGAAATTTGGGTTCTTTTCGGGGTCGATCAGGCTGCCGGATTCTTGAGCTTCCCAATTTGTGAACGAAGAACTGGATCGACTTGCTTCATAGCGGCGCAGAATTTACTAAAGCTCCGTCGGACGAGTCCTTCTTCACCTCCGTATTCACGGAACCAAAAAGGAACAGGTCCGATTGATTTGACCTCAAAAATTGATTTATCGAGAGGGATGATGTGATCCTCGAATCGCTGGTCGTCAGCCTCAAGTGGTAGGAGGTTTGAGCGGCACATCAAGCGGGTGTCGAAAGTGATTCGAAGCTGGCCATCGGGAGTCATCAGCGCCTTGCGATCATACCGAAGTTGGATTGCAGGACCAAATTTTCGCCGTTCAACAAGATCGAAGAGTTCTTTGACAATCATGCGCTCGGTCCTCGTCCACTCGCGTTTGACGGTTCTCAGAATGTCGTAGTTTCCATTTGCAAATTCGATCGCCTCTTCTACCGGAAGAAAAAGTCTTCGTTTGGCCCCGAAGCCAAAGTGTTTGTGCTTAATCTCGATGAAGCCGGTGGGAGGGATTTTTCCGCCCTCGCAGCCATAAATTCTCACCCTGATCTTCCGTCGGCTGGCGAGGCGTCGTTCCTTCTCCCAAAAACACTCTCGGTCAGGAGTTTCAAAATACTCCGTAACGATGGGGTAGCACCCGTCCTCTGACGCAAGGCTGTCGACGATAAGTCGTTTGTCCAAGTCTTTCTGAATTTGCTCCATTTGGTCGAGTGTAATCAGATACTTGTATTCTGTGCGGTTAAGGCTCAATGGGAATCGAAGTTATGAAAGTGTCTGGAGACGATAACTGTCAACATAGTCATCGCGGGCGGAAAGCTAAGGGGGAAAATCGGGTTCTGACCAGCCTAACTTTTCAGTTGGTAGGCAGTTTCCCCATTTTTATGGAGAATCAGATCTTTCTCATCACTTGAGAGAGAGGAAGTCAGGGCAATTACGGTGTTAGACCATTCCTGGTAAGAACCCAATCTCAAAAGACAGACGGGCCAGTCGGTTCCAAACATAAGGCGCTCAGCGCCGAAAATTTCGAGCGTTTCTTCAAAGTAGGCCCGAATCGTAGCTGGATCGATGTTATCGCTCTCAGGAAATTCGGTTGCAAGGCCCGAGAATTTGACCCCAAGGATGTTTTCTCTTTTCGCCAATTCTTTCATTCCACTGCGCCACTCGGCTTCAATACGGCCGTTTCGAGCTTTTGGCTTGGCGATGTGATCGATGATCATTCCCAACTCTGGCTGGCGGTCGACCAGTTTAGTCGCGACCGGGATCTGGTGCTGGTAAAGAAGGATATCGTAGCGGAGGTTGCGGGCGGGAAGCTTAGCGAGTCCGCGGTGGAAATCATCTCTCAGGAAATATTCGTCAGCCTCATCTTGTAGGACATGACGGAGTCCTACAAATTTTGGATTGTCGGAAAAGTGTTCTAGGTTCTCCTCCACCTTTTCAGAAATCAGGGGAACCCAGCCTACCACGCCCCGAATGAGTTCAGTCTGATCCGCGATCTCGAGGAGAGCGGCTGATTCCTCGACGATTTGGCGGGCTTGCACGGCGATGGTTCCGGTGACCCCTGCAGCGGAAGTGACTTCTTCAAGTTCGGCGAGCAACTGGTTTTGGGCGAGGGGAGTATTAGCTGGAATCCAAGGATACTCGTCGGCGTTGTAGGACCAAAGATGGTGGTGGGTGTCGAGCATGAGAGGTGAAGGTGAAAGTTAGGAGATTAAGCGCTACTTTTGGAAGTGATTCGTGAGGAAACACAGCCAATCCTTCACTCTGTTAAGAGATTGGTAAAGCTTCACCTGCGAGTGTGAAAAAAGCTGAGTATGCACAGGGGATTGAAGGATTCGCACAAGACTATGGACCAATAAAGGCCTGAATTACTCGACTTCCTTGCGCGGGATTTGACGGAAAAGCCGATCGAGCGCGTCAGCGGGAGGAACGTTTTGATAGAGCACGGCGTATACGACATCTAGAATTGGAGTTCGGGTGCCCGCTCGGCGGGCCGCTTCGTAAATCGAGCGTGTATTTGGAACTCCTTCCGCAACCATGCCAAGCTCGGTGACAATTTCCTCTAGGGGCCTGTTCTGGCCAAGAGCGAGGCCGACCTTGTGATTCCGGGAATGAACCGAAAAGCATGTTGCGATGAGATCACCGAGGCCGGAGAGTCCGGCGAAGGTTTCGGTTTTGCCACCGAGATCGGTGCCGAGACGGGTCATTTCGGCGAGAGCACGTGTGACGAGGGCGGAGATGGCATTGTCTCCCAGCTTAAGCCCCATCGTCACTCCAGCGGCGATGGCGTAAACATTTTTGATCGCTCCTCCGAGCTCAATCCCAGCGATATCGTGGTTCGTGTATGAGCGAAAGCGATCTGTGGCGAATATATCCTGAAGCGCCAGTCCCACTTCTTCGTCCGAGCATCCGATGGTGGCTGCTGCGGGTAAACCTTCTGCGATTTCCTCGGCGTGGTTAGGTCCTGAAAGAACCGCGATCTGGTTGTTGGGGAAGTGATCACCGATAATTTGTGACATGCGCTTTCCAGTCTCTAACTCAATTCCTTTTGCGCAGGAAAGGATGACTGCAGATTCCGGAATGTTTAGGGAAACGAGCTTTTCTGCTGTGGAGCGGGTGGCTTTAGTTGGAACGACAAAGAGTAAAAGATCAGCCTTGGCGACCAACGAAAGATCAGTTGTGGCGACCAGATTTTTTGGAAGAGTGGAGTTTGGGAGGTAGCGCTTATTACAGTTTGTCGTGTTGATCGCGGCGATCATCTTTTTGTCTCGTCCGACCAAGTGAACCTGAGGGCACTTGTTGGCCAGAAAAACGGCGAGCGCGGTTCCCCAGGAGCCTGAGCCCACCACGACGGGATGTTGAAATTTCATAATTCGGTCGCCTCCTTTTTTTGTCCGATTTTGTTTTCCGTTCCGGCGCGTAAACGGGCGATATTGGAACGGTGTTTCCAAATAGCGAGTGCACCCGCGACGATTGAAAAAAGAAAGAGTGGTTTGTTCCAGGAGCCATCCGCAATCTTACCGTGATACCAAGATCCGTAGATGGTGAGAATCGGAAGAGCAACCCCGGTGGCGATACTTCCGATGGACACATATTTTGTGGTGAAGGTGAAGATGGCAAAAATGATGATCAAGAGTGCTACGGCAGCAGGCATCAGGGCGAGAAGGGCTCCTCCGGACGTGGCAATACCTTTGCCTCCCTTAAATCCAATCCACGGCGAATAGTTATGACCAAGGATGGCGGCTAGTGCCGTCAGGACTTCGATCGTATTGCCGCTCGTATCATCTGGAACAAAGTGACGAGCTAGAAAAACGGGAAAGAAGCCTTTTAGGATATCAAGAATGAGGCAGATCATACCTGACTTTTTTCCCAGAGTTCGGAAAACGTTGGTGGAACCAATATTGCCGGAACCATGTTTTCGGATATCGATGCCCTTCAGTTTCCCAAGCAGAAGACCAAATGGGATAGATCCCAGAAGGAAGGCAAGAGGAATGAAAAGCCAGAGCATAATGAGGGAGTCAGGATTTCGGTTCTCGCCGGATCGATTTAATGATCACGGGATTTATGAGCGGAACGTTTTGGTGCGGTCCGGAGGCGACTCGTCCGTCCGGTCTCAGGGAGTTTAGGTATCCGATGCCAACCTCGACCATCTTAATCTTGTTGACGACTTCCAGGCCCTCGATGACTTCTCCAAAAACCGCGTAACCGTGACCATCATTTGTGACAGGGTGGTCGAGGCTTGGGTTGTCCACGACATTGATAAAAAATTGAGCTGTTGCGGAGTGGGGATCGCTTGTCCGTGCCATCGCAAGAGTTCCGCGCAGATTTTTCTTGGTTCCGGCGCTTTCGTTTTGGATTCCGTTGCCTGTCTGTTTTTCGGTGGGGACGTCATCTTTTAATTCGAAGCCTCCGCCTTGAATCATAAAGTTGGACATGACGCGGTGGAAGATGGTTCCGTCGAAGTGTTGCTGATCAACGTAACTTAGAAAGTTAGCAACTGTGATAGGTGCGGTCTCCGGGTGGAGTTTAACCCTGATCGTTCCCATGTTGGTTTCGATGACAATCTTTGAGCCGTCATCGACGGATCCGTTATCATCGATTTCCCCTTTGCACGAGAGGAAGAGAAGAGAAGCTGAGAGAATAAGGAGTGATTTCATAAACTAATTGTTTAGGCTCTATTACTTAGCTCTCTTCACCGATTTTATGGTGACGGTTTCGATGGGGACGTTTGCCATGCCATTTTTGGCGCCGGTTTTCACGGCTTTCATTTTGTCCACTACTTCGATGCCTTTTATGACCTTTCCAAAGGTGGCGTATCCACCGCCGTTATTGGGGTAGTTGAGAAAGGTGTTGTCGACTACGTTGATGAAAAACTGGGAGGTTGCACTGTTTGGTGCCGAAGTTCGAGCCATAGCTATGGTGCCGCGCTTGTTGCTCGGAGTTTTCTCGCTTTCGTTTTTGATGGGCGGGTTGGTAGGTTGTTTTTTGAATGAGCCATCTACTTCTTTGAATCCGCCGCCTTGAATCATGAAGTTGCCAATAATGCGGTGGAAGATGGTGCCGTCGTAGTGCTTGGCATCGACATATTTCAGGAAGTTTTCGACGGTGATTGGAGCACTTTTCGAATCTAGTTCAATATGAATGTCACCCATGGAGGTGGACATAATCACGGTGGATTCCTTAGCAGGCGCTGGTTTTTCGGGCTCCTTTTCCTCGACGGTTTCCTTGGCGGGGTCTTGTCCAAGGGCAAAAGAAGTAAGGAATCCGATCAGGGCGATTTTGAAGAATAATGTCATAACTAGGGGTGAGTTTAGGGAAGACTAGTGGGCTTGCAACCAGTTGTCGCCGAATCCTAGGTCGATTTTTATCGGAACCTCGTGGGGTAAGGTGATTGCAGCCTCCATGGCCTCTAAAATAAGTGGTGGAAGCTCGTCTTGTTCGTCCTGATGGAGATCGAAAAGAAGTTCGTCGTGGACTTGGAGAATCATCCTCGATTTACGGCCTCGCATGAGTTCGTGAATCTGGACCATGGCTAATTTAATCATATCGGCTGCCGTTCCTTGGATAGGGCTGTTGATCGCAGCTCGCTCAGCGTTGGCGCGGATACTGGCGTTTTCAGATTTGATATCCTTGAAGTAACGCCGGCGACCGGCGAGGGTTTGGGTGTATCCATTTTCGCGAGCACTTTCGGTGGTGTCTGCCATGAACTGGTGAATGGCAGGATACAGCTCAAAGTAAGTTTTGATTATTTCGCTGGCCTCGCCGCGGGGGATTCCAAGGCGCTGTGAGAGTCCGAAAGCTGAGATTCCATAAATGATGCCGAAATTGACCATTTTGGCGGTGCGCCGCATTTCGGGAACGACTTCATTGGTTTCAACGCCGAAGACGCGGGCGGCAGTGGCGGTGTGAATGTCGAGGTCGTTTTTGAAGGCCTCGATCATGGCGGGATCGCCGGAGAGTGCGGCCATCACGCGAAGTTCAACCTGAGAGTAGTCGGCCGCCATTAAGGTGAACTCCAAGCCCCGAGGAATAAAGGCGCGGCGCAGTTCGCGGCCCATCTCTGAGCGAACGGGAATATTCTGTAGGTTGGGATCAGATGAAGCGAGACGTCCGGTTGAGGTGACTAATTGGTGAAGATGGGTGTGCACGCGATCGGAGTGTTCGGCGCGATGGTTGGGGAGCGCGTCAACGTAAGTTGACTTAAGTTTACTGGCCTCGCGGTAGCTAAGAATATTTGAGACAATGGGGTGTTTGGAAGCAAGCGAAGCGAGGGTCTGCTCGTCGGTTTTGAATTGCCCGGTCTTCGTTTTCTTTGGTTTTTCGACGAGCTTCATTTCGCCAAAGAGGATTTCTCCGAGCTGCTTTGGTGAGTTAAGGTTAAAAGAGCGCCCTGCGGATTCCTCGATCTCCTTGCTGAGGGTTTCGATTTTTACCGCAAGAACTTTTCCGACCTCATCGAGAACCGATTGGTCCATTGAGATGCCTTCGTTTTCCATTGCCACTAGGACTGGAAGAAGCGGGGACTCGATGTCCTCCATGACAGGGAGAACATTAAGCTCTTTGAGCTCGGGAATGAGCTTGTGGTAAAGCTGAAGAGTGACATCAGCATCCTCTGCAGCGTATTCGGCGAGAATTTCAATGGGGAGTTCGGAAGGATTTAGTTCTCCCTTGGTAGCCTTTTTTTTCGCGGCGGCGGCAAAAAGATCATCTTCTTCGTTCTGCTCTCCGGAAAAGAGATCGACGAGTTTGATCGGCGAATATCCGAGGAGATTTTCGGATAAGGAATCCATGCTATGTTTTTGGTCCGGAGCGACTAAAGTATGCGCGAGCATGGTGTCGAAGAAGGGGCCAGTGGCCTCGATCTCATGCGAGAGCATAATGGCGAGGTCGAACTTTAAGTTGTGGCCGATTTTAAGAGCGGGGGATTTAAAAACTGGAAGAAGTTTCTCGCGAAGAGTGGACCACTCAGTGATAGGAAGATAAAAGGCTTCGGAGGGTTTGAGTGAGAATGCGATTCCAAGAAGCTGTGAAGAGAAGCGGTCGAGTGAACTGGTCTCAACGTCGAAGCAAAAAGTATCTGCTGCGAGGAGTTCCTTGATAAGGGAATCTAGAGCTTTCTCGGACTGGACTAGATGATAGTTGTGAGGAACATCGGTTAGCGTTTTCAGGCTCTCGAAAACCGGAGCGACTTTAGCTTGCTCCGTTGCTGTAGTCTCACCAAATAGGCGTTTGGTGAGAGTTCGAAACTCCCAAGTTTCGAAGAGAGACTTAAGGGCCTTCTCATCCGGTTCTTCGAGTTTAAAGTCATCGAAGGTTTCCTTGATGGGGACATCGGTGATGATGGTTGCTAGTTCTTTGGAAAGACGGGCTTGATCAGCAAAATTAGTGACATTTTCTTTCTGTTTGCCTTTGAGCTTGTCGGTATTTTCGAGCAGTCCTTCAACCGAGCCATATTGAGCGACGAGCTTTTTGGCGGTTTTCTCACCAATTCCTGGCACGCCGGGGATGTTGTCGGAGGCATCGCCCCAGAGGCCTAGAATGTCGATGACTTGCTTTGGATTCTCGATTCCCCAGTTAGCAAGGATCTTTTCGTGGGTGAGAACTTCGTGATCCGACCCTTGGCGTCCCGGTTTCCACATTGCGGTGTGAGGTGCTACCAATTGGGCGAAATCCTTGTCGGGTGTGACCATGAAGGTCTCGATCTCACCAGTTTCCTCGGCGCGACGGGCCACGGTTCCAATAATATCGTCGGCTTCGAAACCGTCTATCACGAGAACAGGAATTTTGAAGGCAGCACAGACCTTTTTGACCTCTGGAATGGCGGCCGCGAGCTCTTCTGGCATGGCCTCACGCTGGGCCTTGTATTCTGGGTAAAGAATGTGCCGAGAGGTTGGGGCTGATGTATCAAAGGCGACGGCGAGGTGGGTGGGGGCCTCTTTTTCAATGATTGTAAGTAAGGTGTTCGTGAAACCGTAAATTGCAGAGGTGTTTACTCCTTGCGAGTTCGTAATTGGATTGCGAATGAAGGCAAAGTGAGCACGATAGACGAGTGCCATGCCATCAAGTAGGAACAAACGAGTTTCTGACATGAGGAGAGCCTTTCTCCTCATGGTGGAAAGGTCAAATGCTGACTTTGACTGCGTGACAATCTGATAATTCTGTTTTAGCCTCCCATAAGATCTTCGCCTGATTATGAAATACGCTCAATTCGCTGCAGTTGTCTTCGTCCTTTACTTTCTGGGATATCTTCTCAGTGGAACCATAACTCCTGCGTTGGTCGACGTGAGGGAGGAAAATAATGGGATGGTTGTTATTGTGAAATACAAGGGGGCCAGTTATACTATAAATCTGGATGAGGTTCGGGATAACGACCTCCCCGAGACCGTTACAATCGAGAATCCAACTGAAATTCCGACTTCTGGTGGAGAAGGGCAGGTGAGATTAAAGAAGGGCGATGTTGTGACGCTTTTGAATCGTAAGAATGATTCGTTGATCGTCGAGAAGGCGGATTCAAACGGCAAAGGCAAAATTTCGCCAAAGGACACCGACCTTTTTCAGCAGTTGGTGAAAAAGATTTATGAAAGGGAAGCCGGAGATGCCGTTGCGACTACAACCTCACCTGCTCCGGTTCCGACTCCGGCACCCGCTCCTACAACAACGCCCACTCCGGTTGCTAAAATTGACCCGGTCCCAGCGCCTGCTCCGGAGCCGATGCCGGTTGTTGAGCCAACTCCCGCTCCTGCTCCGGCACCTGCCGCGGATGCGAAACTGGGTGATGATGAGATCATTGCCCTGATGAAAGAAAGTATCGCAGGTGGGGCGGTGAAAGAGTTCACCAGTGATCAGGTCAAGGGGTGGAAAACGAACGGAGAAGAGACTATTGATGGGACAGAGTATCAGACTGGCTTGGCTGCCTATGAAGCCGCTACAATTTTCGGGGTTCGACCGGTTCAAGCCAAGGCCTTAATCAAGGATGGAAAGATCGTGCGCTGGGTTTACGCTAAGAGCGGAATGGAAATCCAGTAAATGAGTATCACAACTCTAAATCATGAAAAGGGCGATCGAGGTGATCTCCCTTTTTTGAGTCGGTTAATCTTCCGTTAGCTCGTGACTCCTAGCGCATGGAAGAGAAGCGCTGGCGAAGGAGGTCTCGTTCGCTGAGGTCACCGACTTTGCTGCGAGCGTCGGCCAGCCATTCGCGCTCAAGTTCGTTTTTAGTGGGTCTCTTGGTTTCGTAATACACGCCAAATTTTCCGGGAGAAAGATCTTGTGAAAGGTTCATTGCTGCCGCGACGGATTCGAGATCTTGTTCTTCTTCGTTGATAAGATCAAAGACTCCGCCTTTGCGAGGAATACTGTCGTCGAATGATCCAGGATTAAACATGGTGCATTCAGAGAGGGTTTCCACGACGGCGAAACCGGGATGGAGGATGGCTCGCTCGAACATTTCGTTCATGTGCTTTACTTGCGCTGCGTGGGTGCGGGCAATGAAGGTTGCGCCGCTGGAAACCAGTTGGGCCATCGGGTTGATTGGGCGATCAATTGCTCCTCGTGGGTCAGTTTTGGAGCGCTGCCCAATTGGAGTCGTCGGGGAGGTTTGGTTTTTTGTGAGACCGTAAACGAAGTTATCCATCACAACGTAGGAGAGGTTGACGTTTTTTCGAGCGGCGTGGTTGAGGTGGTTTCCTCCAATGGAGAATCCGTCTCCATCACCGCCAAAAACGAAGACGTGAAGATCAGGGCGGGAAAGTGAAATCCCGGTGGCTAGTGGGAGAGCCCGGCCGTGAATGAAGTGAATTCCGTGAGTGTTCACAAAATAGGGAAAGCGGGAGGAACATCCAATTCCAGCGACACAGACGATTTTTTCGTGAGGAATTCCGAGTTTTTGGACGACATTAAAGAAGGAGGCAAGTACCGCAAAGTCGCCGCAGGCGGGACACCAGGTAGGGTGATCTGCTTTGAGTTGCTTCTTTGTGAGCTTTTCGGCGGGGGCGGCTGAGGTGGTATCTGACATGATAAAAGTCGGGTTTAGATTAGGAAAAGTATTTTAGCCTTTGATGAGTAATTCGGCAGCATCAGTGATTTCCAGAACACGGAAGCTGATACCTTGAACTTTATTCAGGGATTCAATTTTAGGGTTACAAGTCTTGCCCCTTAGAAGGGTGGCAAGCTGACCGTAACCATAAACACCGGAATCGTTCATTTCGGGGACGAGGACGTGATCGTATTTTTCGAAGAGTTCCCCCAATCCGTCTGGAAGGGGATGGA
Source organism: Akkermansiaceae bacterium (assembly GCA_029242935.1). Taxonomy (GTDB): domain Bacteria; phylum Verrucomicrobiota; class Verrucomicrobiia; order Verrucomicrobiales; family Akkermansiaceae; genus SW10. Next base: position 34,894 of record JAQWSX010000042.1, on the reverse strand, counting down.
CATGGCGGATGTTGATCGAACCAACTTTGTGACCTAGGGCGTTAAGTCGATCGGTGGCTTCCTTAATGGGCCCGTATGTGGATCCCCAGCCGACCAAGAGAAGAGAGCCTTCGTACTCGCCATGAACCTCGGGGAGAGGGAGGGATTTGGCGAGCTTGACAAGTTTATTGCGCCGCTTCTCGGTCATCTTTTCGTGGTTGGTCGGGTTGCCGGAAGGGTGGCCCCATTCATCGTGCTCAAGGCCCGTGACGACCGGATACTTTCCTTCACTAGAACGAGCTCCCGGAGGTGAGTGGCGGGTTAACTGATCTAGAGGGTATGGCTTGAAGTCGGCTCCTCGCTCGGAGAGATCGAGCTCCGGATCCTGCCAGTGGGTTTCAAGGTTAGGCTCTTCGAAGGCTTCGAGACGGGTTGCGATAGCCTGATCGGAGAGGATGAAAACAGGGGTCGAATATTGCTTGGCTAGGCGGCAGGCCTCAAGGGCGGTGTAGAAACAGTCTTCGACATTTTTGGGGGCCAAGACAATGCGGGGGGCATCACCGTGGGATCCGTAAATGGCTTGAAGTAAATCAGATTGTTCTACCGAAGTGGGAAGGCCGGTGGAGGGCCCTCCACGTTGGATATTGACGACGATGAGTGGAAGTTCGGCCATGCTGGCGTAGCCTAAAGCCTCAGCCTTTAGGGCCAGACCAGGTCCGGAAGAGCCGGTGATGGCGAGATGTCCGGAATAAGAAGCTCCAAGGGCGAGGGAAACTGCGGCAAGCTCGTCCTCACATTGAATGAACATGCCATTATACTTTGGAAGCTCGGTGCGAAGAAACTCCATGATAGTGGTCCACGGAGTAATGGGATATCCAGCGCCGAAGCGGCAACCACCCGCGATCAAACCGAGCGCAATCATGGTGTTGCCATCGGTAGAGATGCGATTAGCTGCATCGTTTTCGCCAGGAGCCATCGGCATATGTTCGATGTCGTGAACGGGCCAAGCGTAACCGGCGTCGAAAGCGAGCATTGCATTGCGGAGAATGTCTTCTGATTTTTTGCCGAACTTTTTGGCGATAATCCCGGTCATTTTCTCGCGGTCCAATTGGTAGACTGCACAAAGCAGGCCGAGGACAAAGATGTTTTTCCCTCTTGATTTGGCACTCCCGCCAATCGCTTCGATGGTTGCGGAAGTGAAGGGAACTCCGATGTGAATGATTCCACGCTCGTCCTTCAATTCTTCGACATTATCGCTGTCGTAAAAGCAGATGCCTCCATCTTTGAGAGTGTCAAGGTGACCGTCATAGGAATGTTGGTAAAATGCGACGAGGGTATCGGCGCGATCTCCGGGGTGGAGGACTTCTCCCGAGCCAAGGTGGACTTGAAAAATAGAAGGTCCGCCTGAGATAGTGCTAGGAATCGTCATGTAGGTCATGACCTCTTGAGCAGTGGTGCCGGCGAGTTGTCCAAGGAAGGCTCCCACCGATTGAATACCGTCCTGGGAATTGCCGGCTAGCCGGATGACAGCGTTACGAAGATCTGAAGAGGCGGCGGGCGGGGAAGCTGTTTGCGACATGATCGTGAAAATTGATAAACTAAGGTGCGGCGGGATAACCCTTAAGCCTCCTAAACTAAAGGAAAAAATACATTTTTGGAGGCCTTCTGTCTGCAAAGAGCAAACGGGGTCGAACGGCTACTGTTTTGGGGGAGTTTTTTCAACAGGCGCTTGGCGTCCTCGATAGATGAAATGTTCGAGGCCGATGCGTTCGGCTATCTTCTGGGCGTCCTCCGCACGCGGGCTTCCACTCTTCCCAATTTGTTCAGCAAGTTGAATTGCAGCTTTCCAGCGCTCTTCTCTTTCTAGGAGGGAAAGCGCCCCTTCAATGCCACACTTATCATACCATTTCCATTCGAGAGAAGTAGTGGATTCAGGAGAGAAATCACGATTGATCACCCGAAAGTAGGATTCTAGGGCTTGCGCGTTCTGGCCTAATTTTTCGAGGGCTTGACCGCTGATATAATGCGCTCGATTTTTAGTGGAAGCGGGTAGGTTTTTGAGTTCGAGAAGGCTGTTATAAAATTCCAAAGCGTTCTTATGCTGACCAATCTGGTTGGAGGCATCGGCTCCAAGAACGAGAAAGCGTCGCCGGTCGCTCTCAGAATTATTTTCATTTTTAAGAAATGTTTCGATTTCGCCAAGCGCCCGTTCTTGTTGGTTTCGGTCGATCAAAAGACTGCAGAGATTGATGGCGGCTTCATTGGCAAGGACTCCTTTTCTATCGATGAGTTCCCGAAATCGAAAGATAGCGGTCTTGTCCGCAGAATTGGTTTTGAGTGCGGTAGATGTGAGTGCGCTATAGTAGCGGGCCGGATCTGTGAATTCGCTCTCTGGATATTTCTCAATTAGAAGCTCAAATTGGTAGTTCGCTTTACCAATTTCCTTATCCCTGTCGTCGGTTGGTTTGCGATAGGTCTGGCCAAGCTGAAAGAGGACCCGGGGGGCTAATGGGTGGGAAGGGGCCTTAGCTAGGAAGTCCTGAGCCTGCTGGATTCCTTTATTTAGAGCGAGCAATACTAGCACTCGTCGGGCTTCAAGATCGGGTTTGTTCTTAAGATCGAACTTAAGAGGGGTGATATTTTTACGGGCAAGTTCGCGATCAAGGGGTAAACTAAAGATCGCGCTCTCGGCGAGAGCCAGAGCGGCCTCGGGTGTGCGGGGATTATCAGGGAAATTTGCGAGGAAACTTACGAGAAGATCCCGGGCTTCAGTGTCTCTTTTTGAGGAAAGGAACAAACCACGTTCCAGAATGAGAAACGAGCGAGCTTCCGGGCTGTCGAGGTTGCGTGTAATTTCATCGATCTCCTTTGAACGTGTTGAAGTGAGTAGCGTGATTCCGGCATTCAAGGCCGCAAGTGACCCAAGATCATCTCGCTGGATTTCCCGGGCAATTTCTTCGGCCTCAAGAAAGAGCTGGCTCGCCTTGGTTTGTTCCTCGATGGCAAATGCGGCCTTTGCTGCAAGAGCTTTGGCGTAGGCTTTGGTTGCTGGTGCAGCTTTCTCGTCATCGAGCAGAGAAAAGATAGCTAGTGCCTGCTCAAAATTACTCTCTTTAAAGTTCAGGACGCCGAGTTCGAGTAATGAGCGGTTTACTAATGCTGAGCCACTTGGGCTGATGAGCTGGAGTTGCGCGGCTCTTTTGCGACCTTCTCTTCTTTGGTCGAGGTCGTCAGATTGAAGTTGGATACCTGCGAGAAATGAGAGTGAGTAAAGGCTTCTCGGCTCAGGTAAAGTGGTGGAGGGAATGGCGTTGGGGAGAGTTGGGCTGATGGCTTGAACGGAACTGGAAATTCTGACCGAGGGGTTTTCTAGGAACGCTGGTCGAGGGGGAGCCCACTTTGAAATATTTAAAATGAGTGCAGCTGAGTCAGTCTTGTCCGCCCAAATTCTCAAGCGTGCGAAAATAGCTCCCAAGTTCGGTGGAACCGGATTCTTGTTAAGAGTCTCGAGGAGTGAATCAATTGCTGCGGATTCATTTCCCTCAAGGGATAGGCTGTCGGCGAGAGCTATGGTTGATTCGTGGTAAAGTGCGGCAGGGAGATTTTTTCGAATCTCGGGATCGTTGAGTAAGGCTTGGAATGTTCCCACTGCAGAGAGACGATCCCCTTTTGCGAGTTGAAGTCTTCCGTCAAGATAGCGAATGAGGCTCTCTTCGACAGGGTTGGCGGGGCTTGACTCTTTGAGGAGAGAGGTGGCTTCATCGAGCTGGTTCTGTGAGAGGGCGACCGAGATGAGTTGCAGCGTGGCTTCCCTTCTGATCGAGGTGTCTTTTGACTTCAAAAGAGGGGTTAATTTTGGCCGAGCGTCTTTGGTGTTACCGAGTGCGAGTAAAAGTTTTCCGGTTTGGAGGTCCGCGTTTTCTCGCATGTTCATGCGGTCAATTTTTTTGAGTTCGCCGATGGCATCCCGATACCTGCCCATCTTGACGAGTGAGTAGCTTCGCCAGAGATGGGCGGGGCTGAATTCTCTCAAGAGCGGATCGTCGAGCGTTTTAAGTGCGAGGCCAGGAGTGCCTGCCCGGATCTGAGCCTCGCCGAGAAGAGTGAGTAGGGTTGTGCGGGCGGTCTCGTCGAGATCTTCCCGTGCTAAAATTTTTTCAACTCTGGGAATTGCAAGATCGGGAAGGTAATCCGAGATGTATTTTTTGGCAGCCTGATATTCCGGTGACTGTTGGACCTCACCCAAAGTGACACCCTCTCCGAGCAGGGAGGATGAATAGCTGAAGAGGAAGACTAATCCCAGTAATCGCACACGGGAAGAATAAGCCCAAGTCGTGCAGAGTGCCATCTTATAAGGTGCCGAAGATTCGGTCGCCGGCGTCACCGAGACCGGGAACAATATATCCTTGTTCATTGAGTCCTTCATCGATAGCGGCTACTGTGATAATGACATCCGGGTGGCTTTCTTCAAGAGACTTTATTCCCTCGGGGCTAGCAACGAGGCACACGAAATGGAGATGTTTAGCTCCTCGTTTTTTGAGGCCATCAATTGCAGTTATGGCGCTTCCTCCAGTCGCTAGCATGGGATCTAAAACAAAGACTTCAGCTCCCGCGATGTGATCGGGAAATCGCTCGAGATAGACTTCGGGTTGCAGGCTTTCCTCGTTCCTATTCATTCCATAATGGGCCACGGTTGCTTCAGGGAGCATTTGGAGAAAAGCTTCACTAAACCCAAGTCCTGCCCTGAGAATAGGAACAAGGACAATTGGACGGGCCAATTCTAGCCCGGTCATCGAAGTGAGCGGCGTGGTAACCTCTGTTTCCTTCGTCGCCAAATTAGCCGTCGCGGGTAGAACTAAGAGTCGTGCGATGTCGGAAACGTAATGTCGGAAGTCCCGCGGAGGGCAAGTGGCGGAGCGAAGTCGAGCGAGACGATCTGCCACTAGGGGGTGATTTTGAAAATCAGGCATTTTTTGGAGCAGAAAGACGTTTCTTTAAATTAGCTTGGGTCATGCCAAGTAGACGGGAAGCCTCTTTTAGGTCATGATTGCATTGTTCTAGGGTATGACGAATCAACTCATCTCGGACGAAATCTAGAGCATTTTGTTCGTCTCCTTCTGAGAGTTCCAAAATCAGAGAAAGGGCGTCTTTTAATGTCCCTCCCATATTGGCTGGGTTTCTACCAATTGGAATGTCCTCAGGCAATAGGATATTGTTTAGAGCTAAGGCGCATGATCGGGCCATCGTGTTTTCCAATTCGCGAACATTTCCGGGCCAGCGATGCCCTTGGAGGTGTTCGATTGCTTCTCCAGTCAGTCGCATGCGTGCGGTGCCGTTTCTACGAGCAATCCGATCGAGGAAAAATTCGGCAAGAATTGCGATATCTTCCTGACGGTCACGAAGTGGCGGGAGTTCGATTTCAACCACATTCAGGCGGTAATAAAGATCTTCTCGGAAACGACCTTCGCTGACCTCTTGGGCGAGATTCTTGTTTGTTGCGGTGACGATGCGGACGTCGGTCTTTTGAACCTCGTTGCTTCCGACTCGCGAAAAAGTGCCGTCCTGTAGAACTCGAAGAAGCTTTACCTGAACGCTCGGAGGAAGATCTCCAATTTCGTCTAGGAAAAGCGTGCTTTCGTGAGAGTCTTCAAAGCGGCCAGTTCGCCGAGCGATGGCACCGGTAAATGATCCTTTTTCGTGGCCGAAGAGTTCCGATTCAAGAAGGTTTTCGGGAATGGCGCCGCAGTTGATGACCAGCATCTCTTTTTTCCGTCGTGGACTGTAGGCGTGGATTGAGCGAGCAATCAGTTCCTTTCCAGTGCCACTCTCACCAGTGACAAGCACGGGAGCGTCTGAGTGAGCCACGCGGCCGACGACCTTCATGACGTCTTGCAGAGGTCGGGAAACCCCGATGATGGTGGTCTTTCCAGTAAGCCCGGGGCGTTGATCTGAAAGTGGTCCTATTTCCCGACGTTGATCGACGGTTTGGAGGGCTGCTTCGACAACCTGACGAAGTTCAAATGCCAGCGATTCTTTGCGGAGGACGTCGAGCGCACCCTTTTGGGTGGCTTCTATGATCTGGCTAGTTGTGGGCGAAACCGCAGTAAGGATAGTGATTGTTTCTGGAGAAGCGGCCCGGATGACTTGGAGTAATTCGACGCCATCAAAGGGATCGAGTTTGATGTCGCAGATCACGACATCGATGGGAACCTTTTTGATCACCTGCGTTGCCTTGTCCGCGCTATCACAGCGCAGGATTTTGAGCCCCCCGGCACCTAGATGTTTAGTGGCCCAATCGAGGTAGTCGAGGTCCTGATCGACGAGCAAAAGATGATGTTCCGGTTCCTTACTCACAACTAAATTCCGCCGTCAGACTCTCCCGAAGCGCCTTCGTCTGCGAGAATAAATTTCGAGAGCTTCGTGAAAGTCGGACTTTCGAAAATCGGGCCAGTTCTTTTCGGTGATAAAAATCTCGGAATAACTCAGCTGCCAAAGAAGGAAATTTGAGAGTCGTAACTCTCCAGAAGTACGGATCAGGAAGTCGGGATCGGGGAATTCGGAGGTGTCGAGGTGCTTCGCGATAGTCTCTTTTTCGATCTGGTCTGGATCGAGTTCTCCACGTGCGGCTTTTTCGGCAATACAGCGAGTGGCATCAGTGATTTCCTCTCGACTGCCGTAAGAAAGTGCAAGAATTACAGTTAGCTTGGTATTGGAAGAGGTTTCGTCGATGACTTTGGCCAGCTCTTTCCGACATGATTCGGGGAGTAGATGAGTGCGGCCTATCGTCTTAAGTCGGACGTTCTTTTTGTGGAACTCTTTCCCTTTAGTCTTCAGAAATTGCTCAAGCAGCTTCATAAGTGCGTTGATCTCCTTTTGAGGACGGTTCCAGTTTTCCGAGGAAAATGCGTAAAGAGTTAAGAACTCGATTCCTTGCTCTAGGCAGGCGTCAACGGCCTCGCGGACCGATTCCGCGCCAGCTCGGTGTCCGGCCTTGCGAGGGAGACCCCGTCCTTCGGCCCAACGACCGTTGCCATCCATGATCACGGCGACATGTCTTGGGACTGAATTTAGTGGGGCGTTGCCCATGGTGTTGAACTAACGGATGATGGTTTGTTCCCGGTCGGGCCCAACCCCAACGTATGAGACTGGAGCGCCGGTGAGCTCTTCGATGCGAGCCAGATAGTCTTTAGCTGGTTCAGGGAGATCATCGTAGGAGCGGCACGCTATCGTGGATTTTTTCCAACCCGGCATCTCCTGGTAAACCGGGATAATGTCGTTCCAGTGATGACGTTCGGCTGGCGGAAATTCGTGGATCTCTCCGTTGATGTTATAGCCAACGCAAATCTTTATGGTCTCGCGGTCATCGAGGCCATCGAGAATGGTAATGGCGAGATCTGTGACGCCATTAACCATAACAGCGTATCGAATGAGGACGGTGTCGAGCCATCCACAGCGACGAGGACGGCCAGTGGTGGCGCCAAACTCCATGCCGCGGGAATGAAAGAATTCTGCGATCTCGTCATTTTGCGTAGGAAAAGGACCCGAGCCAACGCGGGTCGTGTAGGCTTTGCAAACTCCGACGACTCGGTCGATGGCGTGCGGTGGCATCCCGGAGCCGGTACAAGCTCCCCCTGAGGTTGTATTGGAGGATGTAACAAATGGATAAGTCCCGAAGTCTATATCGAGGAATGTCCCTTGCGCGCCCTCGAAGAGAACAGTTTTTCCCTTTTTCCATGCAGTATGGACAACCGGTATGACGTTGGCAAAGTGGGGCCGGAGCCGATCAATGGCTTCCTCGACTTCATGAAAGACGGCGTTGGTTTCGAAGGTCGGAAGGTCGAAGTGGGCGAGGGTTCGGTTCGCCTCTTCAAGTCGAATGGAGATTAGATCCTTGGCTTTCTCTGGATCGCGGAAGTCGGCCAAGCGAAGGCCAATCCGGTTTGCTTTATCAGCGTAGGTGGGGCCAATCCCACGCTTGGTCGTTCCAATTTTTTTATCGCCAAGAGACATCTCGCGAGCAGCATCAAGCTCCCGATGGTATGGGAGAACCACGTGAGCTCGATCTGAGATGAGGAGTTTTTCAGGGGTGATAGCGATTCCCTCAACTTCTAGGCTTTCGATTTCCTTGCATAAGCCGACCGGATCCATGACGACTCCGTTACCAATGACGCATTGTTTGTCCCAGAGAATTCCGGAAGGGATTAGGTGAAGGATATATTTTTCACCTTTTGCAATTACGGTATGACCAGCGTTGTTTCCGCCTTGTCCGCGAACCACGAGGTCAGCTTCTTCAGTTAGGAAATCTACGATTTTTCCTTTCCCTTCGTCGCCCCACTGGAGGCCGCAAATGATGGTGTTCATTTAAAAAAGTAATTAGTTCGAGGATTCGATGAGTCCGATAAACTCATCGAAGAACCCCTTATCATCATTCGGACCAGGGGCGGCCTCGGGGTGATGTTGGACCGAGAAAACGGGATCTTTGGTGCTCCGCATTCCTTCCACTGTTTGGTCGTTGAGGTTGATGTGGGTCACTTCGACGAAATCGGGGAGTGATTTGTCGTCGGTTGCAAAGCCGTGGTTCTGTGCAGTTATCGCCACCTTTCCGGATCGGAGGTCTTTGACGGGGTGGTTTCCTCCGCGGTGGCCAAACTTGAGTTTGTAGGTGGTGCCGCCGAAACAGTGAGTCAGAATTTGATGTCCAAGACATATTCCAAAGACAGGGATTTTCCCGATAAGTTGTTTTACCTCCTCGTGGATGTAGGTGAGCGCGGCTGGATCTCCCGGTCCGTTTGAAAGGAAGACTCCGTCCGGATTCTTTGCCAGAACTTCTCTGGCAGGTGTTCGGGAATTCACGACCTCAACTTCAAAGCCAGATTGTCGAAGCGAGCGAAGGATGTTGTGTTTTATACCAAAATCGTAAGCAACGATACGGTATTTAACGGGAGGAAGGTCGATGTAATTGGTGTCCTGCTTTGTGGTGACACTTGGAATAGTCCAAAGCCGGGATTCACCCTCCCAGAGGTAGGGTTCTTCGGTAGAAACTTCTTTGACAAAATCGCTGCCTTCCATTGGAGGGGCTTCGTTAGCAGCTTTGATGGCAGCTTGTTCCGAGAGTTTGGTCGTAATGACGGCTCGCATTGCCCCCTTATCGCGAAGGTGTTTTGTGAGGGCACGTGTATCGATGTCTTCGATCCCGATGATCTGGTGTTCTTTGAAGTAGTCGGCTAAGGATTGCTGCGAGCGCCATGACGAGGGGACTTCGCAAAGTTCGCCAATCACGAAACCACGGACGTGCGGTGAAGCTGATTCGGCATCTTCGGTGTTCACTCCATAATTTCCCTGAAGGGGATAGGTCATGGTCACGATTTGTCCCCGGTAGGAGGGGTCTGTGATAATCTCCTGATATCCGGTCATCGAGGTATTAAAGCAGATTTCTCCGGAGGTTGTTCCAGAGTGACCAAAGGCACGACCGTGGAAGGTGCGACCGTCTTCAAGAGCAAGGATGGCGTTCGTCAAGGCGGCGAGATTAGAGGGTAGCACGAGGTTTGGTGCAAGAGCTACTTTTGTGCTGAGATCGGTTTTAACGGGGAAATTACGATGGATTTGAGTTTGCCAATAAATATGGCATGATCCCTAGTTTGAACAATTTTAGATCTATTGATGAATTCATGGGTTTTAAGGTAAAAAAAATACCTATTAAAGGGGTTTTTCTCATCGTTTTCTCATCTTAATTGGGCTATCCTATCGCTGTTAAATGAAAACTCTGACAATTGTAGTAGCGATATTCGCGCTCCCTTCCGTTTTGTTAGGGGTAATCGATTTTAATGGGAACGGGGTATCGGAATTTTGGGAGCTTCAGTATACAGAGGCAGGTGCGGACGATGTTGATTCTGACCGTGATGGTTTTTCAAATCAGGCCGAAGGGATTGCCGGGACAGATCCCCATGATCCAACGAGTTTTTTGGCTCTTGAGTATCCGGTTTTGGATGGGGCCGAGGTTCATTTTTCTTGGTCCGCTGAGGCAGGGAAAATCTACCGGCTTGAGCGTTGGGATTCAGTTGTAAATGGCTGGAGTGAAGCGGCCTTAGTTCTTCCTTTAAGTGTCGCAGCGATCCAAACGGTCACACTGGACCGTTCAGATGGTGGTGTTTTTCGCCTTGTGTCAGCTGACATCGATAGGGATGGAGATGGCCTGAGTGCTTGGGAGGAGATTCTAATTGGAACCAGCGATGAAAGTGCAGCCGGCAGTGATGGTTCTGGTGAAGGTGACTTTGTGACCGCTCTTCGGGCTCTTGAATCTGAAGGGGGCGTGCTTTTAAGTAACGGAACACAACTCGACAGAAGATTGCCCAGTGAGAAGGAGGCAGCTCGATTCTTGCTGAGGGCAAGTTTTGGCCCTACCGATGAATCAATTGAGGAAGTCATGTCAATGGGTTTAACAGGTTGGATAGATAACCAAGCGAGTATTCCGACAACCCGCCTTCAGACTTCCATTGCAAGGAATGCTCTACCTATAAATAGTTCTAGGGGACGTGATGGTTGGTGGAGATCTGCGAATATTGCGCCCGACCAGTTGAGGCAGCGAATGGCCTACGCGCTCAGCCAAATTCTTGTTATAAATTTTCAGGGGGGAAGTGTCATCGGTGACAACTACCTTATCCAAGCTCGCTACTACGATATTTTTACGACAGGGGCGTTTGATTCATATCGAAATGCTCTCGAAAAAATAACCTATAGTCCTGCGATGGGCTTTTATTTGTCCCATTTAAACAACCGAAAGTCTGATGACCCGGTGAACCCAACACGTTTCCCTGACGAAAATTTTGCACGTGAAATTATGCAGCTTTTTACGATTGGGTTATGGGAGCTAAATTTGGATGGCTCGCGAAAATTGGATGAGGGAGGAAATTTCATCTCTACCTACGATAATCAAACGATTACCGAGATGGCCAAGGTGTTTACGGGGATGAGTCATTCAACGACGAATAATGGGACGGCGGCGACGAGTTTTCATAACGTAGCCCGGGGGAACGACTATTTATATAAGATGAAGGTTTGGGACGAGGAACATGAAGCTGGTCCTAAATCAATCGTCAATGGGGTGGAGTTGGATGGCACGCAAACAGGTGAGGAGGAGGTTCAAGCTGCTTTGGATGCCTTGATGACACATCCATCACTCCCCCCGTTTTTGAGCAGACTCCTGATCCAACGTTTTACCAGTTCTAATCCATCTTCGGCCTATTTAGCCCGAGTCTCCAGGGTTTGGGTAGACGATTCTACTGGTGAATCGGCTGATTTGGGAGAAGTAATTAAGGCGATCTTGCTCGATCCCGAGGCCCTCAGTGGCGGCGCTGGTCATCAGTTTCGTGGGAAAGTTCGTGAGCCAATCATCCGGTATGCAAGTCTAGCGAGAGCATTTAATCTCGTTTCGGAAAGTGGGAAATATTCGACTAACCAACCGTTACTCAACGACGACTTAGGCCAGTTTCCGATGCTCTCACCAAGCGTATTTAATTTCTACCTTCCGGACTTTGCGCCGGAGGGAGAATTCCGCGTGGCTGGAATGGTGAGCCCGGAACTCCAGCTCGCTTCGTTGTCACAGATGCTGCGGTCGGATTCGCGATTTGCAGCTTCGGTAGAAGAGTCGGGCGTATTTGGAAGTTTTGATTTCACGAAAGAGTTGGCACTTGCTAACGAAGCAAGTGCGTTAATTGACAGGGTGGATCTTCTGATGACAGGAGGTCGGCTCAAAGCTGAAACAAAGGCTATGATTCTGAACGCCGTGCAAAGTGAAGTTACTGATTTAGAAAAAGTTCGAACAGCGATCTATTTAGTGAGCCAATCGATGGAATGTGTCGTTTTAAATTGATGAAAAATATGCAGCAATACAGTCGCGTTAATCGTCGACGTTTTCTTGGGCAGGCGAGTTGTTCGGCGATTGGGGCCACTTCACTTCTTTCCTCGCTAATTAATTTGCGGCTTACCGGATCTTTGGCGGCTGCGGATACTGATGAGGGAGAAGATTATAAAGCCCTAGTTTGCGTCTTTCTCGCGGGGGGCAATGACTCTTTTAACATGCTGGCACCGGTTGACGCTTCGCAAGGCTATCCCGAATATCTGGCAGCTCGTGGTGATGTTGCTCTTCCTGAAACTGATTTTACTCCAATCGGAGATGCTCTCCCTTCTCCGGATGGTCGAACACTGGGTTTGAATGTAGAAATGCCTGAGCTGAAAGCTTTGTTTGATTCGGGAAAAGCGTCTTTTATCAATAATGTTGGAACGCTTGTTGAGCCGGTCACAAAGCTTGGGATTCAAAATCAATCAGCGAATTTGCCTCTCGGGCTCTATTCGCATTCTGATCAACAGCTTCATTGGCAGTCGGGGCTTCCTACAAATCGCTCGCCCCTCAATGGATGGGGAGGACGCTTGGCAGATCTTCTGGATGACTTGAATGGTGAGAGTCAGGTTTCCATGAATGTGTCTCTTGCAGGGACGAATCTTTTTCAAAGCGGCGGTTCAACATCAGTCCTTTCGAGAGGTGCTTCTAGTGTCCCTGAGATCCGTCTCTGGAACCGATGGGTCTACCGACACAAACGGGCGGCTCAGGAATCAATTCTTGATGCCCAATACCAAAATGCCTTTGAGAGGTCATTCGCCATTTCGAAAAGGACTGCGATTGCCGCAAGTGCCGAGTATAGGGCAGCGCTGGGATCTCAGGATCCAATCGTTACTGAATTTAACACATCGAATTCTTTAGCTGGGCAATTGAAGGCTGTTGCTGAAACGATCTCCGCTCGGGGGCTTCTGTCTAAAAAGCGGCAGACCTTCTTTGTCGAGCTTGGAGGGTGGGATCATCATAATGGATTGGATGATCATCCCGCAATGCTTGGGCAGGTGAGCGAGGCTATTGGCCAGTTTTATCAGGCTATGGTCGATTTGGAGTTGGAGAACCAAGTGACTCTCTTTACTGCCTCGGATTTCGGTCGGACCTTAACACCAAATGGCAATGGAACCGACCATGCTTGGGGGGGGAATCAGTTTGTTGTTGGCGGATGTGTTGATGGTGGAAAGTTCTTTGGTGATTACCCGTCACTTGATCTAGGCAATGACCTCGACACTGGGCGTGGGCGATTTATACCCACGACCTCTGTTGATCAGTATGTTGCGGATCTGGCACTCTGGATGGGCGTTTCGGCAACTAATGTGAGGGATTTGGTTCTTCCGAATTTGTCTAACTTCCATGATGTTGTCGGAGATGGCCCGCCACTTGGTTTTATGAAAATGGAAGGATGAGGACTTTCAGTGCAGGTGTTCTCTTATTGATTCTTGGGTTTATCTTTCTATCAAGAATGGATCAGCCAACACTGAAAAATGGCGCAGTGATTCAGAAGAAAGAATCCATTACCCAATCCGCTGAGGAGTCGGAAGGAATCAGGTTTCTCGGAGAGAATCCTTTTACCCGCGAATATGGAGAGTCAAATGGTGATATTAAGCGTGATCTAGAAGCGCTTCGGGATGTCGTGATTAACTGTCAGTCGCTCATGAAAAATTTCGACGCCTTTCACCTACCAGGAAATCCTGAGATCATGCGCTTTCTACAAGGAGCCAATCCGGAGAATCTTGCTTGGATTCCAGCAGAGCATCCGCTCATTAAGCCCGATATCGGTTTATTGGATCGAAATGGGAAGCCAGTTTTTTTCCACCGTTTGAGCGGCCTTCAGATTGAATACCGATCCGCTGGCGCCGATGGTAAGCACTGGACGGATGACGATATTGTAGTGCGCTAAGACTAAGGTTTTGGCTATTTTGTCCGCAGCCTCGAAAGGGTGGTCAATGCATAACCTGTCCCGTAAGGTTGGTGGTAGTCGTAAAGAGGATAATCCCACCACGAGCCATCTTTCTCCTGCTTACTCATGATATGGCGCGCGAGGTGAGGGATATATATTTTTTGGCGATCATCGGGGAGCATTTGAAGGCACTCGGTCGCGTAGTAAAATCCGTAGTAGTAGAAGTAACCGGAGATTGAGAAGTGGGTCTCGTGGGGAACAGGTCGTTTCCGGCCAATATCAAACCAACCCTCTCTGAGGCAAAGCCGATGAAGCCAGTGCTCAAGAAGTTCGTCGGTGATTCGCTCATCTCCGAATTTCCGCATCGCAGCCATACAGACCTGTGAGCGTCCCAGTGAACCTGCGGGACGGTTGATTCCGTATCTTGGACGATAACGGTGATCGTAAGAATAAACAAATGACCAATCCGGTGTTCGTTGCTTGTTGATTGAGACAAGCCCACGTTTGATTTCTTTCTCGGGAATCAAAAGGCCAAAAGTTTTCTCGGCATCTTTCATGCCAAGCAGGACGGTTGCAGTAGTGAACGAAGTGGGTATGCCTGAGAAATGGGCTGTGTGGTTATCGAAATCTAAGTATCCCCACCCACCATTGATATCCTCAGTTTTAATCAGCATTTCAATCTGCTTGGCGGCGAGTTGTTTAAGGCGGGAAAGTTTGGTCTCGTCGCCGGTTCGATACACGTAAAGGTCGGCAATCGCGCGCAGTCCATAGGCATGTCCCCAGACATTGTAAGTCGTTGTTGGATCGAGATGTCTTAGTTTTGGAAGTTTTTCGAAAAGCCACGCTTCGGCTTTTTTGATGGCAGTAACGACCTCTGGTCGCCGGTCTCCACTGTCTAGTAATCCGCTGAGAGCGAGAGTTGACGCACCTGTTCGGAAGGCCAGATGTGAATCGGGAACTGGCGCGTAAATATTGAGCCCCTTTGTGCGAGTGGGGCCACCCCATGAGCCATCCTTGTTTTGTTTGCCGACTAGGTAATCAACACCTCGTTTAATCGAAGTTTCGAGTTCGCCGTCTTGTAGGCGCTCAACTGAAGGGAGTGGTCCAAGTTTTGCCAAGTGTTGAGCACTGACTTGGATGAGCAAGGAAGTCGAAGCGATGAGTAGAAGTCGCATGATTTTTAAGTGGGCTCGGTTTATTCCGCTTGGTCTGGAACAAAAATGACTTGGTCAACTTCGAGGCCTTCAAGGATTTCGATATTTCCGTTTACACTCCGACCGGTTTTGACTTCGCGGGTCTCGTGTTTGCCGTCAGCCATTTTAAGTTTTACGGTAGATTTTTCGCTATCGCTGGTAATGGCATTCAGTGGGATACTGATAGCGTTTTCTTTACGATAAGTGATTAGTTGTACCTTTCCCTTCATTCCTGTTACGATGGAAGAGTCTTTTGGCAGTTCTATGCTGAGCCCTAAGCCGTATTGCCCAGAGCTATTAGGTGCAACATCGAGCCGGGTTAGGGTCACAGGGAAAGTAGTGTCTTCAAGTCCCTCGACTGAGGCGGTTCCTTTGGTGTTGGCAGATAGTTTTAGAAGGTCTTTTTGGGAGATGGACCCATGGAGAGTGAGGGTGCTTGCGGTCGGTATGAGTGACATAAAGACGGTGTTTGCTGGGACAGATCCCGCTTGAAAAAGATATTTGGAAGTCCCTTCAATCGACCAAGATCTATCGTCAATCTTTCCGTAGTAAATTTTTCCATCTGCTGGAGCCTTCAGATCCATGAGCGAGCCGTCGTCTATTAGTTCCCGTTGATCTTGGTCTAACTTGGCATGAGATCTTTGGGTTTTGGCAAAAGCGAGTGTAGCCTCCTCTACTGCCCGGGGCAGATTGACCATGCCGGTTTCGTAGGCTAGGAGAGCTTCGGCGTGTGCTCTTTTTAGATCAACAGCTTGTCTTGGAATGGTTTTTTCCAAAGCCCATTTCGAACTTAGCTCAGCCTTTTTGAGCGAAAATTCTGCGCTCTTCACTGAGGCGCGCTGGCGTTTAAGGATGATTTCTTCGGTCTCTTCAGTGATGCCATCTTCTTTATACATTTTAAGGAGCTGTTTTAGTTCCTCTTCTTGGTAACTCAGGCTCCGTTGTGAGCGCCCAAGATTTTCGAGAGCCTCCTCCTCTTGAAGTGCCCTGCCAGTCAGGTTGAAATATTCAAGTGATTCCTTAGCTCGGTCATGAGCCAGCTTTAAACCTTCAAGTAGGCCCGGAGTTGTAGTCTCAAGGTCAGCAAGTTGACGCTCCGCTTTGGCTAAAGTAATCGCGCGAACCTTGGCGTCTTCTTTTGTTTCCGCAAGGTGGCGCTGATAGTCTTCGGCTTCGAATGCAATAATAAGCTGATCTTTTTTTACACTCGCACCATGTTTAACAAGTTCGGCAATGATGAATTGCGACCATTGATCTGGTTCGATCTTAAAAACAATCGGTTGCTCGGGAATAAAAGTAGCATCAAGCTCAAGGGTGGTCTCCAGAGTTTGTGCCTTGATCGTTAGTTCTCGGCCAAAGGAATTGACCAAAAGAAGAACGGGGAGAAGGAGAGCGTAAGTTAATTTCATTGGAAGATTCATTCTTAATGTTTGCTTCGATAGTGCCCCTTGCGAGCGAGGTAAAGAGTCCGGTTTTTTTTCGATTTTTCGGAAGATGGAGCAAAATCTGTGGCCACCTCAAATCCCGATTTTCGAAGGTGTTTTTCAAGCCCCGTGATTGGTCTGTTTGCAATGAGCCCCAGAAGGCCCCCAGTCTTGAGTCGTTCTTGAAAATTTCCAAGGACATTAGGAGAGGTGATGGACCAATTTATTGGAGAAAGAGCCTCAAGCTGATCCAGATCAGCGAATATACCCTGACTTGCCGCGTATTCTGCTGGGAGCGGTGTAAATGGATCGAGATCGTCAAGATGCACCCTCTCATCATCAAGTGGGTCGATTGCTAGATTTGTCGAGATTAGATCCGCGAGTTCTGCGGCTTCCGGAAGAATTACGAAAGAAGCTTTTTCCTGAGGCAGAGATTCACGGGCTGCCACAACAGCATGTCCGAGTCCCAATCCGAGAATAATGATTCTTGGTTGGCGTGCGGGCCGAAAGGGAAGGCTCATCATTTTGATTAGTTTCCTTGTTGCAAATCCTTGGTGGCTGCCATCGACCTGCCGACCTTCACACTCTAGAAAAAATCGCCCATCATGCTCGATGAAGTCTAGATTGAGGTGGGTGCAGGAATTGGCCTGCGCGACGATTCTTCGTGGTTTCATGGATGAGAGAGCCTCTGACGGAGGGTTTCTCGTTGGTTGGGAAAGAAATGACCAGCTGAAAAAATGGAGCCGGCCTAGCTGAGTGAATCAGAGTGGTAATTTTGAGTTAAAGATATCTCTTCGTCCTCTGCTAATAGCCGATTTCAGAGTCTTGTTCTGATGGGGTTTGGACCTGATGGGGCTGGTTTGAATGAAATAAAATACGCGATTTCAAAACATGGACTTTCATTCGACTAATTAAGCTGATATTACTTTCAGATCATGCGAAGGAGATCACTTTGGTTGTCGCTCTTAGGCTTATGCATTGGCTTGTTCGTAGCTTGTTCCGCAGATCCTCCCGTCGTCAGTGTTGGCGATGTTTACACTCCTTACTCGGCGGCGGGGCGTAATCCTTACTCCGGGATTCATAACAAGGGAAGTGATACGCGGGCTGATGCATGGAGGCAGCAATACGGTCGCACTGTGACCTCGACTGGGCCCTCCACGGCTTCGCTTAATGGCAATCCGATGATTCGCAGCCAACGAGCGCCCTCTATACCCTCAACAAGTCCATCCTCGCTTTATCGGCAGGTGAAAGTGAAAAAAGATTACCTTTCTTACAACGCTCGCGGGAGATCTCGTAAGAAAATGGCTCCTCGTTATATCACGATTCATTCGACTCAAAACTGGAAAAGTGGTGCTGACGCGATTCGCCATTCGAAGGCTCTGAAAAATGGCGCTCTTGGCCGGCTTTCCTGGCACTACACTGTCGACAAAGACTTAGCAGTTCAGCACCTTCCCACTAATGAGCGTGGTAATCACGCGGACTTCGATGGCCCCGGAAATCGCTATAGTATCGGAATCGAGATGTGCGAAAACCCCGGCAATAGTCGCAGTAGAACTCTTGAGCGGACCGCAAAACTGGCGGCGTGGCTTTGCGTGAAATACGATCTGCCAGTTTCTCGTGTTGTGCCACATTACAAGTGGCCTCGAAGGGGTAAGAATCCTCCCAATAAAAATTGCCCGCATTTCCTTCTTTCTAACGGTCGTCCAGGTGCGAAGTGGCAAGGTTTTCTTAAGGCGGTCGATGTGTATCGTCGTAGCATGCTTGGGCGATAGTTTGACTTGGAATGGCAGATAAAGAAGAAGACGTTTGGTATCAATGCCAGCGCTGTACGAATTGTTGCAAGTGGGAAGGTGATGTGGTTCTTGCTGATGGTGAGGTTGAAAGAATTGCAGAGTTCCTCAAAATTCCCCTTTATCAATTTGTGAAGGACTTTACCCGGCTGCGTGACAATCGTCAGGGCCTCTCGTTGATTGATAAAGAGGGAACCAGTGAGTGTGTCATGCTTGATGGCATCGATTGCCGACTCCAAGCTGTTAAGCCCTTCCAATGTAACGGATTTCCCAATCGCTGGAATTTCGAGAATTGGCGCGAGGCTTGCGAAGCAATTCCGGCACCCCGACCGGAGGTCTCGAAGACTATTTAGAATTGGTGAAGCGGTAGTGTGAGACGACCCATTCGTTCCCTCCCTGGAAGCCCCAGAGTTCGGCGCACGCCATAAAGAAGCATCTCCACCAAACCCACCATTTCTTGGCTTCTGCTTCACCATAAGTTTCAGCGATGAGTGGTTTCAATACATCGCTGGCTTCGTCCATGCGCGCGAGCCATGCCTCGGAAGTTTTCTGGTAGTGGTCTCCGCCTACCTGCCAATGATCCTCGATGGAAAGATGGTCTTGAAAATAGAGCAGTAGATCATTCGATGGCATTTGTCCTCCCGTGAAAAAATAACGGGCCATCCAATCACTCTCGTCCTTTGCCTCGTAATGGTAGGCGTATTCACGATGTGTGAAGATATGTACAAAGAGTTTCCCTTCGGGCTTTAGCCACCGCGAGATCCGGCTAAGCAGTTTATCGTAGTTCTTCATGTGTTCGAACATTTCCACCGAGACCACGCGATCGAAGATGCTCTCGCCCTCGCCTTCGTAAGAAATCATATTGACCGTCTTAACCTCAAGGTTGGTGAGATTTCGCTCGGCGGCTTGGGAATCAATGTATGCCTTCTGTGTTTTTGAATTTGAAATCGCTGTAATTTGAGCCTCTGGATATTCCTTTGCCATCCAGAGGGTGAGCGATCCCCAACCGCAACCGAGTTCTAGAATGCGTTGCCCGTTTTTGAGTTCCGCTCTTTTGCAGCTGAGTTTGAGCATGCGAGCCTCGGAGGTCTCAATGTCCGTGGTGGCGGAGTCCCAATACCCGGAGCTGTATTTCATGTGGGGCCCTAGAACTTTGCGGAAAAATTCGGTTGGCAACTCATAGTGCTGTTCGTTCGCCTCATCGGTGGCGATCGCTAGTGGGCTTTCCTTGAGCTCGTCAATGTGCCTCATTAGAGCTGCCTGTCGATCTTCGCAATCAAGCTTTTCGAGAGGCTTTAGAGTCTCTTTTAATCTTGATCGGATTCCGATCCGGATCAGCGCGTCGGGAATGATGTCTTTGGCAAGAAGGTCGTCGATATTGATCATGATTTTGGTGGGAGAGGAATAAAGGGGCTGGTGGTTCGTTGGTACTCGCGATAGGCGTCCTTTTTTCGTTTGAGTGCGGATTTTTCAGTTGGCGGAATGCCGGTGACCCTTAATAAGAGAAAGGTGATCGTCACGGGCGCGAAAAAGGTGGTCCATCCCCAAGCCGATCCACAGGCAAAAAGATAAACTCCAATCCAAATCACCATTTCAAAAAAATAATTGGGATGGCGAGAATATCTCCAAAGCCCATTTCGGCAGACCGATGACGAACGATTATCCTGTGACTTAAACTTGGACATTTGATGATCAGAAAGAATCTCTCCAGTAATTCCGATGACGGCTACGGTTAAACCAAATGTTTCAAAAAATCCCCAGGGTGATGAGTCCCGAGCGATAAGAAGATAGGGAAGCGTTAGAAGAAGCACTGAAAGGGCCTGAGCTTGAAAAAACCAAAAGAAGGCAGATGAGCCTCGGCCTTTCCAGACCTCGCGAAGCTTCTGATATCGTGAGTCTTCTACAGGGTGGTGAATGCGAATTCGCTTCTGCAAATGGTAGGCCAATCGAAATCCCCAAATTGCGGCGATCGTTCCCGAGGCAACACGCTTTTCAAAATCACCAGTTCCAAACGTTGAGTAAATCACGCCCGCGAGTCCAATCCAGAAAGCCCACATCGCATCAACCAGCGAGTAGTTGTTAATTTTCCTGCCAAACCACCAGCCTCCCATAAAGTCGAGGACCACAAGGGCAGCGATAATTCCTAGGATTGTTAGACCGTTCATGTAGTAGCAGTATTTTTACGTTCTATTCGGGAGGCGGCGGCTTTTAAAAACGGTAGGGTGATCGAGCGGACAATAAAAACCAGAGGAATAGAAACGAGAAACCAAGCCAAAATACCGTGTAAGGCTGCCAACCAGTAGTCTTGTGCGAACTGCCAGGGACTCGTAAAGAATTCTTTCAGAAGAGTAGGAATGGAGGCCTTGATAGGCTGATCTCCCAGAATCCATTGTCCCATTTTGATGAAGGGTAGAATTAAAGCAAGGTGAGCAGCCCAGAGAGTATGGCATACGACTTGGATTACCGGTTGGTTGAGCTTGAGGTAGACGGCAGCAAAGAAACAAACAAAAGAAGTTGTCCCCATGACGGGGAAGATTCCGGCTGCACAACCAATCGCGATCGTCCAGGCCAACTTGTCAGCGCTGATGCCCTGTGTTATTTGCTTCAGGATCGGATTAATAAACCAGCGCCTCCACCAAGGGTCCTGCCTGTCGCTAACTTCTGTCATGGCATCAGAGCCGGATTATTAGGACGGGTGTAGACGGCCTGAACCACTGAGATGTTGCGAGTGGCAAAGCCAGCTTGGCAATATTTTAGGTAGTAGTTCCACGTCCTCATAAATGGCTCATCGAACCCGAGTCTCAAAAGTGAGTCTTTTGCAGCGTTGAAGCGTTCATGCCAATTTTCGAGCGTGTGGACGTAGAAGGATCCAAAATCTTCTAGGTCATGTAAAAAAAGGTCGCTTGTCTTTAGGAGCATTTCGTTGACTCGGCCAACGCTCAGAAGAAGGGATCCTGGAAAGATGACCTTTTGAATCCAGTCAACCCCTTTAGTCAGGCTCTTGTATCTATTATCTGGGACCGTGATCATTTGCAGAGCGAGTATCCCATCTGGTGTCAAAACTTCATGGCATTTAGCAAAGAAAGATTGGTGGAAACGGTCACCAACAGCTTCGATCATTTCGATCGAGACGATTTTATCGAACTGACCTTTGATGTGACGGTAGTCCTGGATGAGGATTTTGAAGTGATCTTCAATTCCCTCGCGTTTCACTCGTTCACGGGCAAACTTGGCTTGCTCTTCGGAAATCGTGATTCCGGTCACCTTGCATCCATAAATTTTCGCGGCATAAGTTCCGAAGCCTCCCCAGCCACATCCAATCTCGAGGACGTGATCGGTTGCTTTGAGTTTGAGTTTGTGACAAAGGGCTTCATATTTCGCAGTCTGCGCTTTCTCAAACTCCTGATCGGGTTCCTCAAATTTAGCACAGGAGTAGGTCATGGTAGCGTCGAGCCAGAGTGAGTAAAATTCGTTTCCGAGATCGTAGTGCTCGGAGATATTTTGACGACTGTTGTCGACCGTATTGGCCCGGCGAAGGTGGCGAAACCAATTGACGAGTTTTAGTAAACCAACACCAGGAAGTTTATCGGAAGAGGTGTCAGCTCCCTGCAATGCTTGCATGTTAAGAACAAACCAGCTGATGACAGCGCGAATGTCGGGAGTATCCCAAATGCCGTCAGTGTAGGCCTCACCCATTCCGACATTTCCGTAGTAGGCACAGCGTTTGAAGAATTCGGCATCGTTATTGATAGTGACGTCTGCGCTGACCGGTTCAGCTGGATCTCCGAAGTGACGCGATGATCCGTCGGAATAATTCATTTGGAGATGGCCTTTTGTCATCTTGTTCAAGAGACCGACGACCAGTCGTTCGGGTAGGCCGTGTTTGATTGGGAGTTTGGAATTACTCATCTTTAGAAGTTATTGAGGAATGGGGGCGCAGCACCTCCGTTTGGAAGTTCTTGTTTTTAGTTTTTGAAAAGTAAGGAACCTTTCGGATCCACAATTTCAGAGCTTGCCAGTGGATCATGGCGATCACTTTGAGCGAGAGGAGGGGGTACTTGAAGCCAAACCAGAGGAGACGGCTTGAGGTGAGCGGCTTAGCGACTCCTCGGATGGATGAAGTTAGAGTAAGCCCCTCGGTATCAAGATTGTTGATCGTGACATTCCACGCATCAGAAGGGATTCCCAGTTCGAAGTCAAAAAAATCGCGAACGCTTGAGAATGGAGAGACATAAAAACCCTTCTCAACCTTTCGGTGCCAACCCGTTTCGGTCTGGTTTTCTATCAAGTAGAGCTTCATCTCGTGGTAGGTGTTGCAGACCTCGGCAACTGCAAATAAAGGCGTATTATCATTGGCTCGCACGTAATAAAAGGAAACGGGATTAAAGGTGTAACCAAGAACGCGGGGAAGAGTGATCAGTTGAATGCGTGAATCTTTGGGGCAATCAATTCCATGTTCCTGAAACCATGCCATAAGATTGGGGCGAATTCCACCGGGCTTTCCGAGATCAATATGGTCCTTGTCACGTAGACTAAAAAGGTTGAAGCGATTGATTCCTAGAAGCGCTTTCTGAGGAAGTTCACAGAGATCGAAGCTCAGCATGAAAACGCGGTAGTCAAAGCGCTTTTGCTCTGGCTTGATGCGGCGATGCATGACATCGCATTCATAAAGACAGGAGCTCATGACCAAGGGCTCCTCCCCAACAATTGTTCACAAAGTCGAAAGGCAGACCAAAGTCCATCTTCGTGAAACCCAAACCTTTGCCAAGCGCCACAGAAATATCTTCCAGTATCGGCGATGTTGAGTTCAGGAACCCTTTTTTGTGCGGCGATACTTTTGAGGTCAAAAAGCGGATGATCGTATTCCAATTCCTTAATGATATGCTCATCAGGAATTTCACATGATGGATTGATTGAGACAAAAAAATCCTTTTGGGCCGTGGCACCCTGCAGACTGTTCATCCAGTAAATTGTCGAATGTCTATGAGCATCAACTCGGTAATTCCAAGACGCCCAACATCTCTTGGTTTGAGGCATGAATTGGGAGTCAGTGTGAAGGATTGCCTTGTTTGATTGGTAAGAGAAAGATGAGAGGATTTCGGTTTCAAGTTTGGTAGGTGAAGCAAGCAAGTTGAAAGCTTGGTCCCCATGTGCTGCGCTGATGATACGATCGAAAGGTTCCCGGTGACCGGATTCAAGAATGATCTCATTTCTAGAAGTAATCGAAGTCACAGGGCTGCCAATCTTAATGCGATTCTTAAAAGGAGAGACGAGCTTTTTGACATACTCCTTTGATCCTCCGACGACCGTCCGCCATGGATGTTGGGTATCCAAACCTAAAAATCCGTGGTTGTTCCAAAAACGCATCAGCGTAATCGCTGGAAAGTGTTCAATTTTTTCCGGCGGGCAGGACCAAACGGCAGCTGCCATAGGGGAGAGATACCATTTCAGAAAGTCTTGTCCGTAGCCTCTTGCTTCGACATATTGAACAAGGGTGAGTTTGGTTTCCTCCTCCCGCTGAAGCTCCGCGACGGTTTCTTTATTAAAACGATTAATCTGCATCAACATCTTCCAAAATCGGGGCTTTAAAAGATTTTTGCGCTGACCAAATAAGAGGTTTAAACTCCCCCCGTTGTACTCAAGCCCGTCGGCGGTGTGCTGCACGCTGAATGACATTGAGGTTGGTTTTGTCACAACGCCAAGGTTTTCAAAAAGCCGGGTCAGGAGCGGATAGGTGACTTCATTATAAACCATAAACCCAGTGTCGAGTGGATCATTGCCCGCCTTTACTGTATTGGAATGTCCGCCAATTCGATCGTCTTTTTCGAAAAGCGTGATGTCGTGATGCGGGTGGAGAAAGTGAGCACATGCCATGCCCGAGATTCCCGAGCCAACGATGGCAATCTTTTCACGTCCTGTCATCATGAATGGCTTTGCCCCTCCTCTTTAATTTTTCTCGGGACAGGTTTGAGATCCCAAATCAAACCAAGCCACGAGAGCGCCTTGAGGCCGTAGTAGGTAAAATCAATTTCCGCGGCGCGGAATCCTTGTCGGGCCGAATGGGGATAGCGATGGTGATTGTTGTGCCAGCCCTCACCTAACGTGATGACCGAAAGTAGAAAAGAATTCCGGCTGTCATCTTTCGTATCGTATTGGCGCTTTCCCCACACGTGGGCCAGCGAGTTGATGAAAAGAGTGCCGTGAAGTAAAACGGTTGTGCTGATGAAGAAGGTCCAGATGAAAAATTGCCACATGGTAACATTTAAACTTGGAGCAAAAATCTCGAGAACGGCACCGATGGAGATCATGATTACTCCGTAGACGAGCGGGACGATTTGATCGAAGCGATTCAGGAAAACAAGCTCAGGAAACTTTTTGAGATCCGGGATAACCTGGTAGTCCGTGGGGAAATTCTTCATGGAGGTTAACCAGCCAATGTGGGACCAGGCGAAACCGTGGTGAACCGGAGAGTGAGCATCAACTTTTTCGTCGGAGTGCTTGTGGTGATGACGGTGAGTGGCTGCCCACCAAAGCGGACCACGCTGCATGGAGCTGTTTCCCAGAAGTGCAAAAAAGAACTGAACTATGCGTGACGTTTTGAAAGAGCGATGTGAAAAGTAGCGATGATAAAATCCTGTGATAGCGAACATTCGCAAAAGGTAGAGAAGAATTGCGGTGCCGGCCGCGGTCCAGGAAAACCCGACCAAAAAAACGGCAAGACATCCAAGGTGAAGAAAAATAAAAGGCAGGGTTCTTTCCCAATTTATTTGGTCAGGGAGGGTGGCTGGATTTGGTTCTTCCGTTCTGCGAAAATCAGAATCTAGCCATTGCCCGATCACCCGAATCGGTGTCGATAACGGTCGGTGCTTTTCGTGGGTTTCGTCAGCCATGCCTTGCTTCTATTTCATTCGGTTTTTGATGATTCCAATCATTCCGCCGACGACGGGAATTTGTCCGTATATATGTCGTCCTGAGTCCCAAAAATCTTGGTGAAATACAACCTTGCCCTTCTCATTGAATCTCACCTGGCTGATTCCGACTGAATGGATCGGTTCTCCACCCGCCAGTTTTGGCGCAGCGAAGATCATTTCCCAGCGAATATAATGGTCCGCTCCCGATCGAGCCGAGTCTAGGATGTTCACTTCGAAGGATGTCATGGTCTCTGCAGTCTGGAGAAAGTAGCTCCGAATTTCGTCGGGACCATAGTGGGTTGCAATTGTATCATCGAGATAGGCGTCTTCGGCGTATGCGTTTGCAGTTTGATTTTCGACGTAGATTCTATTGCCAACATTTTCGAGAAATTCGGTAAAACGTTGAATTGCCGTAGCCTCATCGCTAGTCCCTGGTGATGGCCCGGCCTCACCAGCCTTGCTCATCGCTGCGCGGTAATCCTTCACAAACTGAGCGGTTTGATTACCTTCCATTTTTGTGTTCAGGAGAATACCGATCCCGATGAGGGCGAGAATTACTCCACCGAAGAAGGTGGTCACAGGATGGGAGAGGAATGAAATCATATGTTGTTAGAGACAACTCGGGCTGATTCCTTGATCTGCAAGTGGAAATGGACGAGATGCATGATTACAAGATACTTTTGTGAAATTTACGAAAAATGATACCTCCACAAAAAGCTCCAAGGGTGTCCGCAAGCCAGTCACCGGGATCGTTACCGGTTCTATTGTCGAAAAAGGATTGATGAAATTCATCCCAAATTCCAACCAGTGAAAGAGAGACTGTGACGGTAAGGATGAGACTTCGCCATGGAGGTTTTTTGGTGAAAAAAAGGGCTGCCGAAAGAAGGCCACCGCCGCCAAAAAAAAATCCGAAGTGAACTATTTTATCAAAATGGGGAATATCAAAAGAAAATGTGCCGGGCGGATGAAATTTATTTCCGTGGGAAAGTAGATTGAGAGCAACGAACCAGAAGGCGAAGCAGCTAATCCAAAATTTAGGGCTTTGGCGGAGCCTTTTGGAAGTCATACCAGTGTTAAAGTCTACCGGTAATAGATTATGAATCCTGATCTCCGCTACGGCGTATCTCTTCCTCCATCCGCTCGGCGAGCCATTGTTTCATCATCGACTGGTAATTAAGAAACCGTGATCTGGCAATCCGCTTGATACGGGAGAGCATTCGGGGATCAAATCGGAGTGTTATCGTAGTCGATTCCTTGGAGTCTGGGGCGTGGACCGAGGCATTGATAAGCCGAGGGTTCAATGAGTGTTCAGACCAAAATTGATGCTCCTCTTCATCGGTTTCAAAATCAGGGACGTCGTTCCAATCTGAGATGGTGTTCATTTAAAAAGGGGGGTTACTTCATTTCAGCTAACTTACGTTCATAGTAAGATTCCTCCTCTTGGACGAGGTCGCGGGCTGAAACCACTCGCGCTTTTTTGCCATTTGACCAAAAAGAAAGAAAAAGTCCACGGCTTCCAATGGTTTTGCCAATCAGATAGAACCGGGCCTCACCATCAGCGCGTTCGTTGTCGGGGAGGAGTCGAATTGAAAACGGATCCTCAAAAACCTCCTCAATCTCGTGGGGCTTGATCGATCTGGTATCGAACGGAGTATCTGTGAAATCAAGTTCCATAATTTCTCGATAAAGAAAACCACACAAATTCCATGGTGGGAAGCCGCATCTTTCCTAGATCGTGATCACTCCATCGAATACGAAATCGGCTGGTCCGGTCAGGGTGACCTTGGAAAAACTACGATCTGGGCCTGGTTCAAACGCAATCGAGAGGGTATCGCCTCCGCGAACATCGACTTTTACTGGAGAAGGCGCGCCAGTTTGGAGGTGGTGAATAAGTGCGCAGGCGGTGATTCCAGTCCCGCAAGCCAGTGTTTCTCCCTCAACTCCACGCTCGTAGGTGCGGACGGAGAGGTGTTGCAGTTCGATAACACTGACGAAGTTCACATTGGTTCCATTTGGTGCATAGAGGTCCCGATATCGGATCGCGGCACCATTTTTGACAATGTCACAGTTTTCGAGGTCTTCGACAAAAACGACGGCATGGGGGACTCCGGTGTTGAGATTATGAACTGTCCCAGCCGCTTCGACCAGTGCCTCCATTTCGAGATCAACGGGGTCGGACATGTCGATGCAGACCTCGTCACCGATTAACTCGGCTCGGAGCGTTCCCGCTATGGTTTCAAAGGTAAGGCTGGTGAGATTACCACCGAGAAGGCGAGCGGTATAACGGCCGAAGCAACGGGCACCATTGCCACACATTTCGGCTTCACCACCGTCCGCATTATAATAGCGGAACTTAACATCGGCTTCACCTTCCGCTGGCTCGACTGCCAGTAGCCCGTCAGCACCAATACCGCGGTGGCGGTCGCAAAGCTGTGCGATTTGATCTTTGTTGAGGTCTTTGTTTCGACTGCGATTGTCGATGATCACGAAGTCGTTTCCGGCTCCGTTCATTTTGGTGAAATCTAGTATCATGTTAGTTCAGGCTACGTGGATTGCTTTAATGAGAGGGGTCACAAAATCCTTCAGTTTTTTGGCAACATTGGGATCATTAGAATTTTCCTGAATTTTCCTAACGATTGCTGATCCGACAATAATGCCGTCGGCGTAGCCTGCAAGCTGGGCTGCTTGTTCTGGGGTGGTGATTCCAAATCCCACGCAAATCGGAGTGTTTGTCATTTCGCGGATTTCAGCCACTTGAGTTTCGATACTCTCAGATGGAGCCGAATGAGCTCCAGTGACTCCGGTCCGGGAGAGGGCGTAAATAAATCCCTGTGATGATTCGGCGAGAGATTTGCGACGGGCCGGTGGAGTGGTGGGAGCGATAAGGTGAATATGATGAAGAGCCTCTCCGTGGAGGAATTCAGGGTTTATCGCCGCTTGAGAGGGGGGGAGATCGAGCAGAAGAATCCCGTCTGCTCCTGCTGCTGCGGCATCATTGTGAAAAGCTTCGAAACCATAGGCGTAGATTGGATTCAGATAGGTAAAGAGAACCAGCGGGGTGTCGCGGGTTTTACGAAAGGCCTTGATGAGATCGATAATGCGATGCGAGTTCATTCCTGACTTGAGGGCGCGATCTGCTGCTAATTGGTTGACGATTCCATCTGCCATCGGATCCGAAAATGGAATTCCGACTTCGATAATATCGGCTCCAGCGTCGGAGAGAGTACACATGATCTCGAGAGAGCGATCAAAATCAGGATCTCCACCTGCGACGTAGGCGACGAAGGCTTTCCGGTTTTGTTCGCGAAGTCGGGCGAAAGTGGTGTCAATGCGATTGGCCATAAACGAATAGAACTTGGCGATGGACGGCAGAGGAGACAAGTCTATCCTCGTGTTAGACACATCTCTTTTACGAATCATGCGCGCACGAATCATCAAGGACTTCCGCTTCGAAGCAGCTCACACCTTGCCAAGTCTACCTAGCGACCATAAATGCCGACAGATGCATGGTCACAGCTTTAAGGTTGAGATTCATGTCGAAGGCGAGGTGAATCCGGAAATCGGCTGGGTCTACGATCATAAGTGTATCTCAGATGCCATGAAGCCGTTGATCGATCTCATGGACCACAGCTACCTGAATGACATCAAGGGACTGGAAAGTCCGACTATTGAGGTGATAGCGGCTTGGTTTTGGCGTAAGCTTGAAAAGGATTTGCCGGGTCTATGCGAGATCGTTATTTATGAGACCCCGACCGCTAGATGTTCCTTCCGTGGTGAGTTTTAGAGGTAAGTAGGCCCTTTTTTGATTCGGGAGAATCTTTTTGCAGGAAAACCTTCGGCGCCGAAGGTGGAGATCTCGTTGGAGGACCTGCTACCCGTTCGATTATCAAAGTCTGCCGTGACCCAGTTTTCTAACGAAGAGGAGGGCAAGGAAAGATGGCGATTTTGGACGGAGTGATTCTTTAAGAAAGCTGTGCTGCATCAAACAGATTAAGACCGTTGAAGAGAAATTATTAGTGATCAGTGCGCTGAATAGAACCTCGAAAGCCAGTTCTTGAGTTCGTTATTCAATAGTAATCCGGGCTCCCTTTTTGGGGATGACCACATAGCCGAGAAATCCACCCTTCTCGGTTTCGATCACCCATGTATGGCCGACATGGCTTGGAATGATTCGATTCGAAGCTGTCGCAACTTTCCCGAAGGCCTTTCGTTGTCCTTGTTGGTTGATCCAGAAAATCCGAAGGTGTTTACTGCTCGAATTTTTGATGGCGAGAGGAACGCGGGTAAAGGACTTCTGTGAGGGAGGAGGTTTGTTTTTTCGGTCTAACTCCACGAGAGGAGCATTTTTCACGCTAAAAGATTGCCCCTTTTGCGGAAAAGGTAATCCCTTTATTGGTGCTTTCGCACGAAGTTTCATGAGAATTTCTTCGTGATCCTTATTTCTCGCAAGGTTGGTGTGCTCGTATTGATCTTTAGAAATGTCATAAAGCTCTTCGTCTCCATTTGCGTAGTGAATATAGCGGAAGGTTTTTCCTGAAAGCGCATAGGCTTTGGGCCCCCGGAGTTGGGTGAGTGCGATGTGAGGCCATTCTAAATCTGGATTTTTGAGCAAGGGAGAGAGGTCGGTTCCAGAAATATTTTCAGGTGCGGTGACCCCTGAGAGCGAAGCGAGGGTTTTGAATAGATCGATGGTAGAGACTGGTTGATCGCAGACTCCCGGGTGGATGCCTGGAGCGAGAATCATCATGGGGACACGCGAGCAAGCGCGCCATCCGGTGAACTTTTGCCAATGTTCCTTTTCGCCAAGGTGCCATCCGTGGTCTGACCAGAGAACGACGATGGTATTGTTGCGGCGTGGAGATTGATCTAGAGCATCTAGAACATTTCCGAGCATAGCATCTGCGAAGTGAATAGAAGCGAGGTAGCCTTGAATGCCAGCCTTCCAT
The DNA here is from genome assembly GCA_029242935.1 of Akkermansiaceae bacterium. Taxonomy (GTDB): domain Bacteria; phylum Verrucomicrobiota; class Verrucomicrobiia; order Verrucomicrobiales; family Akkermansiaceae; genus SW10. Next base: position 4,864 of record JAQWSX010000042.1, on the reverse strand, counting down.
TCGTCGTTCTTCTGAATATGCGGGAAATAACGGTTGCGGGCCAGCGCTCGTCCGGCGGGTGGTATATCATCAAGGTCATTGAGACGGTAACCGGGTGGTAATTGCACCTTCTCAAGTGGGAAGGGCTTGAAATATTTCGATGGCACAAACCATGGCTCATGGGGACGATAAAATCCGCAGGCCAAAAAAAATGGTTTATTGATCGGCGGATTTGCAAGTTGCTTTGAAACCCACTGCGACACCGTGTAGTCACCTCCGAATTCTTTATCTGTGACTTCAAGTGGCCCCCAATCTGTCTCGATATATTGCCAAGGGCCGCCGCGCGGAAGTGAGACCGGACGCTTGTCGGGGTAGTGTGTGAAGGGAAATGGATTGTCTTTTTCTTTCTCAGGGAAGTAGTTGTCCCATGACTGGGGATCGATGACATAATGAAGGATCTTTCCTGAACCAGAAGAGTGGTATCCGTGATTGGAAAAATGTCGTGGCATTAGGGTGATATCGGGCATGACCTGCCGTAGCGGTTGCATGTTTTCATAGAGGCCCGAGCGGTGCGGGGGGATTCCCGAGAGAACAGCGGCGCGACACGGGCCGCAAGCGGGGGCGGGACAGTGGGCGTTGGTGAAGAGAACTGATTGGTCAGCAAGGCGCTGGAAGTTTGGCGTGATGCTTTGAGGGTGGCCACCTAGTGGGCTAATCCAGTCGTTAAGATCATCGACTGAAATGAAGAGGATATTTGGTTTCTCTGGGGCAGTTGCCGAAAGCAGGCAAGGAGTGATTGAAAGAAGAAGAAGTGGAAATTTCATTTCGGTTCACGCTGGTTGTTAGTGTCGCCGTTTTTAGCTCTAGATTTTCTTTTGGTCGCTCGGATTTTTCTAGGATTCGTCTTTTTGTCCGAATCCTGGTGGTTGGGTCTATTCTTAATCATTCTAGGATAATTTTCGATTGCGGCTGCAAGTTCTTGAGGGTTGTTACGGGCATCGAATGATTTGAGGTTATGATCGTTGGTTTCCACCATCCACTTACGGAGTCGTTTGATGTGGGATGCGATGTGATTTTGGTGCTCCGGCGAGTCAATTAAGTTGTTTGTTGAGCCGGGGTCCTTTTGGAGATCGTAGAATTCTTCGACAACCCGAAAACGGAAGAGGTCGACACGAGCTTGGATCGTGGGATCGGTTTTTCCTTTTTCCTGCATTGCCTTAAAAGTGAGGCCTTCGTTGTTATTGCGGTATTGAAATTTACCATCGGAGAAGGCATTAAAAATATAGCCAAAATTTTCATCCTGAATACAGCGCATTGGTTTGGGCGGCCCACCAATGGTGTAATCGATTTGAGTGAAGACGACGTCCCGCTGTTCTTGTGTTTTTCCCTGGAGAAGCGGCACAAAGGAACGTCCGTCGAGTTTGTCAGGAGTTGGGAGTCCGGCAGCCTCGGTGAAGGTGGGGAAGAAATCGACTTCAGAGACAAAGTGGGTGTTGTCTTTCGATCCTGATTGAGTGACACCGGGCCATCGGACCAGAAGGGGAGTGCGGGTGGCTGCGAGATAAGTGTTGGCTTTCGCGAAAGGAAAGGCTGAGCCGTTATCGGTGATAAAAAGAACTAGCGTGTTATCGGAGAAACCGGATTGTTCGAGGGCTTCCATTACGCGACCAAAGGTGTCATCGAGGCGTCGAATAGAATTGTAGTAGTGGGCCAGTTCCTTGCGAACTCCGGGAAGGTCTGGCAGAAAAGGAGGGATTTCGATTTCATCGGGCTTGAAGAGCTTGGAAGGCTCCTCAGCATTCTTGACGGGCTTCTGTGGATCGTGAAAAGGGCGATGAGGATCATGAGAATTAACCATAAAATAAAAGGGTTTTCCCTCCTGCTTACATCGGTTGAAGAACTCTACCGAGTAGTCGTGGTATTTTTTTGGGCTACGACCATTTCCAAGTTCGCGCTGATCGTGAGCAAAATCCCAAGTGAAAGAGGTGTCGCAGGTGGAATGAGACACTTTTCCGAGAATGCCCGTGAGATATCCATGTTTCTTAAAGTGGGCAAAAACCGTAGGGATTTTCTTGGGAAGCTTGTTGAATCCGTAGCAGCCAGAGTTGTGTCCATATCGCCCTGTTGCAATAATACTGCGGCTTGGTGCGCAGATCGCAATATTGACATGCCCTCGAAGGAAGGTGTGATTGTTTGCAGAAAATCGAGAGAGGTTGGGGGTGACTTCAGAAATTCTGCCGCCATGGAAGTCAAGCTGTTCATGACCAAGATCGTCGGCAGTAAAGAGGATGATATTGAGAGGGCGCGTAGCTTGTTTTAGGGGCTTGTTCACCTCTTTTAAAGGACTGCAATGGACAGAGGAAATAAAGGCAATGCTTAGTAAAAGGTCGGGAGCTGCGATTTTCATTGTTCCCCATAGATAAAGGATCGAGCTGAAGAAGTCACAGACAAGTCAGTATTTTTTTAAGGAAGTTGGGAGCTTTATCGGTTCTCAGAATTGTCGTTGTCTTCGGAAGCTGCCTTAGGAGTTGGGATGTGCCAGATCCTTCTATTTTGGTCGTTGTTGAGCGAGTGAAGGACCTTTTGTCTTAATTGAAAAAAAGGGAGTAGCCTTTAAAAGAGATGAGGGACTTGAGAGATGGGATTTTTGGGATATCCTCACTGCATGAATCTTGATGTCCCCTCCTCGAAAAAAAGTCCTCGTTGGCGTTTGCTTTTGATTATGGAGTTGGTGGTGGCCGTGGTGTGGATTGTGCTTAAAAGTATTCCAAATTTTGTAGAGCAAGGGTGGGGCGGAGCTCTGGATTTACTTTTTTTGGTCGCTGGGATAGGAGTAACATTAAGCTGGATAATTTGTTTCAGTCGCTTGCAATGGAAACAGCGGGTGATTGGCATTGGATTAATAATACTGCCTGCGGCTCTCGTGAAAATTGATGGACACACCGGTAGCTTTTTTCCCCAGCTGTCGTGGCGCTGGTCTAATCAATCGGCAACGGAAATGCCAGATTTAGTCGGAGTGATGGCTCAAGAAGGAGAGGCGATTCAAACGACTGGTCCAGCCTACTTTCCGCGTCTTTTGGGTCAAAATATGAATAACCGGGTAACGGGTGAACTTCTGCCGGATGGTTGGGAGAGGAAGGTGCCAGAAGAGCTATGGAGAATCGAAATGGGTGAGGGATGGTCGGCATTCGCAGTTGCCGGCAAGTTTGCTTATACCATGGATCAACGAGGTTCGACAGAGACGACGATTTGCTTCGAACTTCTCACTGGATATGCCGTGTGGACCCATTCGGAAGAAGTTAGATTTGAGGAATCGATGGGGGGGGACGGTCCGCGGTCGACTCCGACTGTGGCAAATGGAAGAGTCTATTCACTAGGCGCGACGGGTCTCTTAAATTGTTTGGATGCCCGAACGGGAAGCTTAATTTGGGGGAAAAACATCCTCAAGGAAACGAATCAAAGTGTGCCCAAATGGGCTAAAAGTTGCAGCCCCTTGGTGGTTGATGAAAAGGTTATTTTAACCTTGGGTAGTAAGGCAGAGAAAAGTCTTGGGGCTTTTTCGGTAGATACGGGTGAGTTGGTTTGGCGCTCGGGCGACTACCCGTCTTCTTATGCATCGCCCGTAGTGGCGACTTTAGCGGGGAAGCGACAGATTGTTGCAATTCAGCAAAAAGCGGTGGCCGGATTCGAGATTAAAACTGGAAAGGAACTTTGGTCCTTTCCGATCGGAAATCCGCAGAGCAACTGTGCTTCACCGCTCGTTGTGGGGGACACCGTTATTACAAGTAGTGGTTATGGATATGGGACCCATCGGATTCAAATCAAAAAAGGTGAGACCGGGTTTGAAGCAACAGAGCTTTGGCACAGTCTCAAATTAAAGGCCAAGTTTGCCGACATGGTTGTGAAAGATGGATTCTTATACGGGCTAAATGATGGTCGGATGACCTGTTTGAATCTGGAGAATGGGAAGTCAGCTTGGCGCGGAGGGAACTACGGACACGGCCAGATTCTTGGAGTTGGGGAGCACATGATTGTGCAGGGGGAACAGGGAGATATTTCGGTCCTCGAGCTCAACCCAAATGAAGAGGAAGTGGTGATGGATTTTGACGCGTTAGATCACCGAACTTGGAATCACCCGGTTTTGGCCGGGCGAATTTTATTGGTGCGCAATGACCGGGAAGCCGTGGCCTTTCAATATTGAAAGTTTGCTAGCGATAATTGATCCGGCTACTTCTTGATCGGAGTCCAACTAGCGAGGATTTTTTTGTCATGGTCCAAGAGTGCTAGGTTTCGAATCACAGCTTTTCCAGGACCCTTTGAAACGTCGAGGCGGAGCTGGTTAAGCTTCTTTTGGGTTTTAATTTCGATCTCTACCTTTTGCGATTTGGGTGATGACCGGACTGGAAAGTTGAGTCGGTTTCCTTTTGGTAAGATTGTGACACGATCGGTAGTGTAAAAGATTTCCCCGGTTCCTTCCGTATCAGTTGTGAGTTCAAAAGTCAGGTGGTAAGGGCCGGTGGAGAGTTCGTTGAGCATACGGAGGTCCATAGCAATGCCGGGGTCTTCGCCTGTGAAGGTCAGAAAGAGAGTATTTCCTTCACGAACGAGGCTGGTATTTTTTCGGGCACGAATTCCAAGAGGGTCTTGTTTCTTGTTTTTGCGCGGTCGGCGTTCAAGACTAGTTTTAGGAGGATGGGGAGAGTCCGAGAAAACCGTCCACTCGCGGTTCTTGTGGGGGTTTTGCGTTGGGATCATTTTTGTATCGGCAAGCTTGGGTGAGTGAAGCACATTGCGCGATATTTTCTTCCATTGTTGAACCATTTCGGTCAAACGTTCGGGATGTTGTTTCGCGAGATTATTGAGTTCGGTGCGATCATTTGAGAGG
>JAQWSX010000019.1 GCA_029242935.1 Akkermansiaceae bacterium | reverse complement strand
ACGCCGACAATCCATGGGTTGGCATCGGCACCTTTTGCTTCGCTATCGAAGTTTTCGCGAGCCCATGCTACCGCGTCTTCGGTATCGTTTTTGGCCCATGCGGAAAGAATGGTTTGGCGGGCAAAATTGGTCCCGGTCTTTTCCTTGGCGTAATTGAGGGCTTGAAGTGGATTCACCTGAGCCCAGGCGGATAGGAGCATGCGGTATTCGCCGAATTGCTCGTTTTCGATCCCACCCTCACGGTAGGCATCGACAGCGTCGAGGTATTGGTCGGGTGAGAGATTTTTGACGAATTCGAGGAATTTTTCGGCCCGGGCAATCGGGTCCGACATGTTTTTGAGAGCCTTGGCTTCTCCACGAATCGCCTCAATTTGCCCCTTGCTTGAGCTTCCGGTGGATGTCGAAGCAATCCGATTGGTAGCTGCAGAAGGACTCGAGGATTTGACTCTGCGAGAGAGAGATCTGGAGCCAGAAGCAGCAGATTTCGTCTTAGAATCAGAGTTGTCAGCAGTCTCTGGTGAGCCGGAAGATCCTCGTCCAACGAGAAAGGCAGCTCCGCAGCTGACGGCCCAGGCCGCGGCAAAAAGTCCGGTTTTTGAAGTCATGGCATATTAGTTACTAAACTGTAAACGGCGCTGCTCCGACTTTTTTTTCGGATCTGTTTGTCCGGCAGTGCAGAAATAAAGAATAAATCTGCGATTGCGGCAAGCGGCGGTGGAGCGTATGTCGCATCCATGAATCTTTTAGAGGATGACTCAGCAGTCATGGCGAAGACTCGCGATCTTTGCGAAACTATTGCCAGTGATTCGGATTATTGTGAGCTTCTCCAGAAGGTGGAGAAGTTCCTTGCCGATGACGAAGCCCGTTTGAGCTACCAATCCGTGCACGAGAGCGGGCAGGCCCTGAACCAGAAGCAGCAATCAGGCCTTCAGTTGTCAGATAGTGAAATCGCTGAGTTCGAAGGCGCCCGCACACAGCTCTTGAATAACCCCATCGCTTCCGACTTCATGCAAGCCCAGCAAACTCTCGAAGCTCTTCAGTCGAGCGTGAGCCGGATGGTGGGAATGACTTTGGAACTGGGCCGCGTCCCAACTCCCGAAGATATTGCTCAAGCGACCGGTGGCGGTTGCTGTGGAGGAGAAGGTGGTGAAGGTGGCGGCGGCGGATGAGGCTGCTAACTCGTTCTGGCAGTTTGCCGGGACTTTATCTTGAAGCCGTAAAGGTGGTCGTGATGGCCATCTTTGTGTTTTGCCTATTTCTTCTTCTTTTTGGGTTTAGGAAAAATTCCCTTTAGGACCTTCTCGGGCAGGAATTCCGAGTTTTCGGTCGCCCAGGCAATGGCCGCGGTTTGGTCGGTTTTGTGCCAGCGCTTCAAAATGTCGCGATAGTAGCGTTCCTGATCTTTGGGTCGGGAAAGGGTGGAGACGTTTTCGAGGGCAGTTTGCGGTTCTTGCTGACCTGTTTCTTGCAAAAAACGAAAGCGGGCGCCATCAAGGTCGGGATCGTTACCTAGACTACGGAGCCAGATTGCAGCTTCCACTGGATCTTTGCGGGCGAGGTATTTAGCGACTCCTTCGGCGGCCTCGGTCATGGTGTCTTGAGGGAGGCTTTCGGCCCATAATTTGGCGCCATCGAGATCCTGTTGAGCGTATATTTCGGAGACGACTTCGGAGGCATCTCGCCGAGTGGCGACCGTCGTCATGTTACGGATCCAATCGGAGGCAGATTCTGGATCCCGTCGGGCTAGCGAGCTGGCAAGGCGTTTTGCGGTGTCCCGCTGGAGTTTTGGGTCCCGGATTTTCTCGATCCATTTCCCGGCAAATTCCGCCCCCCGAATCACCACTTCGGGAAGAATTTCTCGGATGGCTTGATTTTTGGTGTTGCTGTCTTCGATGTCCTTGAGCGCCAGGAGTGCGCCATCAGGATCATTTCGGGCCATACCTTCAATTAGGCCGACCACCCAGTCATTGACTTCGCCGCTGTCTTCAAGGCCACGAATAGCATTGGCGGCTTCCTCGGGGCTATCGGCCGCCCAAGCGGAGATTGCGGTTTTGCGGGTCCAGCCGTCGGTTTCGTTTTGATCGAGAAAGGAGATAGCGGTGAAGGGATCGCGGTCCATCCAGGCGGAGATCAGCATCGAGAACTCGCTCCGATTGTAGTCGACCCATCCGGCTTCGCGGAAATTTTGGACAATGTCGGCTATTTCGCTGTTATCGATGCGATCAATAAACGCGATCATCTGGCGGGTGCGTTCAATGCGATTCCCGACGTTAAGAACATCGGAGAGCTCGATCATGGTTTGATGAATGGCTTCCTCGTTAGCTGTAGATATGGAGCCGCCGGTGATTTCTCTTCGTCCTACTTTCCTAGCTTCAGCAACGTAAAAAGGGGAATCGAGTGAGAGGGAAGCGTGGGCGGACTCGGGTGAGTTCGGAATTGTAGTTTCATCCGTGAAGTCGGCGCTTGGTGCGCTTTTTCGCCCGACAAGCAGGCCGATTGCGAGGGCAATCAGCCAGAAACCCGCGATCAGGGTGTTGCGGGGAGTTATTTGATAAGGCAAAACGCTGAAGAGTGATCCTTCTAACAGGGATAGAATCAACGTTCTTTCAGCTAGCTCGTGTTTCTTTGATGAATTCAATGACGCTTTCTGTTGCTTATTTTTACAACTTGGGTTTAGTCTCAAGACCTCGCCGTCGCTAGCGGCCTCTTTGAGGTGCTTGGCTGCGGTTTTCTTTCACGCACCAAAGAAATAATAATGGCTAGTAACATGACCGCACTTAACCCGGACCGGGCGACATTGAATTTTCTCAATAGTTTCCCGGAGGCTGCTCGTAAGCACGGGGAGCACCTTCAGGAAGAGGGAGCGGTGACACAGATTTTTGGAAACCACCTCTTTATTCAGGGGCGAGTTGAAGATAGGGGCGGGGTGCATCGTACCACGTTGAGGCTTCAGGGAAACCGTTGGTTTGGCAGTTGCTCCACCGAGGACCAGGAGACATCGGGAGCAGTGATGTTCGCGGCCATGCTCGAGCGCCTTCACCGAGGGGAAGATCTTCCAGAGTCGCCTAATGAGTTTGATGATACGCCGATCGTCGATCTTATCGAGGAGAAGCTCGATCGTGAGCTTGATGATAAGGAAGCGGATTTTGTTTTTCGGGTTGAGAAGCGCTACCGAAGATATGTGATTGAGGGAGAGATCCATGATCATGATATGGTTCGCTTGAATCCGCGGTGGGAAATCGCGAGTTACGAGCCTCTGGAACTCTGGCCGGTTCCTCCAGGAGATATTTTAGAGTTCTGGAATTATTTGGGCTATGCCTTTGATAAGAAAAATCTCCGTTACCCTGACTTCATGGATGCGGTCACTGACCTGGAAAATGTTCAACGTCGAATGCGCGACTGGGAGCAGGAGAGGGAAGTCGCAGCTTGGTATGACAGGATTGAAAGTGTCAATGAGCGTCCACCACAGGAAATCCCGCACAAAATTGAGTTCCGCCTGATTTCGACGATTAACGAAGCCCGTGTGGAGGCTCGCGAGGAACATGAGGAGGAATGGGTTTCTCTTCGAGAGAAGGGGGAAATCGAACGCATCCTGAAGTTGTTTGATGCCTCAGCCTTGCGGATGGATGCCGGGAGCCAAATTCTTTGGGAGCACTTTTTGCGCTATAGCGAAAAGACTGGTGAGCTTTATCTCGATCTGGAGAATGAAGAAGCTTGCTGCTTCATGAATCTTCTCTTTTACCAAAATGAGTTGAAGGGCTACATGGTGAACCTCGACGAAAGGCCGTTCCGCGTGGTCGATGAACCTCTTCGCTGGCTCTGTGATGACGATCCCATGGATTCAAATTCATTCGCCCTGCAGTTGGTGACTCAAAGTGGCGAAAAGGTGTCTCACTCTGTCCGTTTGCTTCCGGGCCGGACCGAACTTTATCAGTCTGATGAGACCGTCTTCCCCGGGCCTCCGCGGTGGCTGGAGGACACCGAGATCATGCCTCGCTACTCGATTCCCAAGCTGGTTATCGATTCGCTCGAAGGGGTAGAATTCCTCCGCAAGATTGGGGCCAGTTTGCCGCCTTCCATGAAGCGTCGAGTGACCGATCTAGACCTCTTTCCTCACCTGAAGATGTGGGTTGAGCAAGGTCTGACAGCCGCCGAAACTGAGCACTTGGTCGTCGACGTTAAAGCTCTTGAAGCCAAAGGACGTCGTGAGGAGAAGCTAATCAAAGCCGGTTGGGATCTTATCAAACAAGAACCCGTTAAAGGTAAGGCGCTTCTTCGTTTTGCGCGTGAGAAGCTCTACCCGATCCCCGAGATTCTTCTCCAGATGGGCTTAACCTACGACGAGAAGCTGGAGGCTTTCAAAGGGCGGATCACCAAGCAGTTTCCGGAGAAATTTGCTGAATGGATTGAAGCAATGCCGGAATCAGCGGAGCTCGACATCGAGGCCAAGCTGAAAACAATTCTCAGCGATCCGGTCACTGCGGCGATTCGCTTCGAGGTCGTGAACCAAGAGATTGATTGGTTCGATCTCCGGGTGGTGATTGATGTGGAGGGTGTCAATCTTTCCAAGGTTCAGATCCGTCAGCTTGTTGCAGCCCGCGGCGGTTATGTCCGCATGGATGATGGCTCGTGGATGCGACTTGAGATCAAGCTTGACCCTGATCAGCGCGATGCCGTGACCCGCCTAGGACTCGATCCTTTCGATCTCTCAGGCGAGACCCACCGAATGCACGCCATGCAATTGGCCGATCCGAAGGCTGCCGAAGTCTTCGATCCGAAGGCGTGGAAGCGAATCAAGGACCGTGCCCGCGATATCAAGATTGATATCAAGCCTGATGTTCCTGATGAACTCAACGCGTCCTTGCGCCCCTATCAGGTCGAGGGTTACCAGTTCCTTGCTTATCTGGCAACGAATAGCTTTGGTGGAATACTTGCCGATGACATGGGTCTTGGTAAGACGATTCAGAGCATCACTTACATTCTCTGGCTTCGCAAATACATTGATGAAACCAAAGATGCGAAATCCAAGATTGGGCCAGCCCTAGTGGTGTGTCCAAAGTCTGTTCTTGATGTTTGGGCGACTGAGGCTGGGAAATTTGCCCCGGAGCTCAAGTTGAAGATCTTGCGGACCCGCGACGATCTGGATCTTGATGAGGTGAACAACGAGCTTGATATCCTTGTTCTCAATTACGCTCAGCTACGGGTGTGCGGAGACCAGTTGAACAAAATTCGCTGGTTGACAGTGATCCTTGATGAGGGGCAACAGATTAAAAATCCAGATTCTAAGGCCGCCAAATGCGCCCGGGAATTGAATGCAGAAAACCGCCTAGTTCTGACTGGTACTCCTATTGAGAATCGCCTCATGGATATGTGGTCGTTGATGGCTTTCGCGATGCCCGGCGTTCTCGGAACCCGTGCTTATTTCAAGCGTCGTTTCGATAAGCGTAAGGACCCAAGTAGCCAAAATCGTCTCGCCGCGCGCTTGCGGCCATTTCTTCTTCGCCGAACCAAAGGGCAAGTGGCGAAAGATCTCCCTCCAAGAACGGAAGAGGAAGTCTTTGCGGGAATGGAGGGAATCCAAGAAGAACTCTACAAGGTGGAGCTCAAGCGGATTCAACAGGCTTTGCTTGGTCTCGATTCCGATGAAGCGGTAAAGAAAAACAGTTTCGCAATTCTTCAGGGCCTGATGCGCCTTCGTCAGATTTGTTGTCACCCAGGTCTTATCGATCCGAAATGGCTCAAAGAGGAGAGCGCGAAAATGAATGCTCTTTTCTATCTACTGGATCAGCTTCGTGAAGAGGGACACAAGGTTCTCGTCTTTTCACAGTTTGTGTCGATGCTCGATATCATCAAGATGCGTCTTGAGGTTGAGAGCCGCCCCTTCAATTATCTCACTGGGCAGACCAAAGACCGGAAAGGGGAGATCGAAAAATTTCAGACCACGAAGGATGCTTCAGTGTTTCTTCTCTCGCTGAAGGCGGGTGGAGCGGGTCTGAATCTAACTTCGGCCTCTTACGTGATCCTCTACGATCCATGGTGGAATCCGGCGGTGGAAAATCAGGCCATCGATCGAACCCACCGAATCGGCCAGAAGAACAAGGTTATCGCTTATCGTCTCCTCACTCGTGATTCGGTGGAAGAGAAGATCCGGATCTTGCAACACCAAAAGACGGCTCTCGTGACGAATATTTTGGGCGACGAAGGATTTGCCAGTAATTTGGGTGTCGACGATCTCCAGTTCATTTTAAGCCATAGTGGAAGTGATGATGATGAAATCCCACCACCCCCTCCTAAGGAGGCCGATGTCCAGAAGGTCTCAACAAAAAAGAAATCGACTGTTCAGAAAGTGGCGAAAAAAGCGGCTAAGAAAGTAGCTAAAAAAACTGCCAAAAAGGATAGCAAAAAAGATTCGAAGTAGGAATCAACTTAGAAAATCGGCTCCGTGATGCTGAGTGCTTCATGGCGTCGATTTTTCATTTTGAGCAGTCCCTGATTTTTGGCTCAGATGGGTGGGGATTAAAATGAGAATTTGAGCCCGTTTCCTTCGCAAGAAGTGGCCGGAGTCTGCAGGACTAGGGGTGGAATTGGATTAAGCGGGGAGAGAGTTCTTGATGCTTTGGAAAAGTTAAATATTCTCACTTTATGGCCGTCGCCGCGAGTTACACTGAAGATGATATTAAGAGCCTCGATTGGAGGGAGCATATTCGGTTGCGTCCGGGAATGTACATCGGAAAGCTGGGAGATGGATCCTCGGCGGACGATGGGATTTACATCCTACTAAAGGAGGCGCTCGATAACTCGGTGGACGAGTTCGTGATGGGCCACGGTAAAGAGATTACGATTGATATTGATGACGAGAGTCGAGTCGAGGTGAGGGACTACGGACGGGGGATTCCCCTTGGTAAACTAATGGACTGTGCGGCCAAAATTAACACGGGCGCCAAGTATGACAGCGAGGCTTTCAAGAAGTCGGTGGGCTTAAATGGTGTGGGGATCAAGGCGGTGAATGCGCTGAGCGAATTCTTCGAGATTCAGGCTTGGCGTGAGGGTAAGACGAAGGCGATTGAGTTCTCAAAAGGGGAAGTGGTTGAGGAGATGAAACGCCCGGTGCCCGATGAATCGGTGGGGGGAACGCGCTTGGCCTTTGAGGTTGATCGGACGGTTTTTCCCAAGCGAACCAAGTTCCGAGATCTCTTCGTGGAGAAAATGTGTCGCTATTATTGCTACTTAAATCCGGGACTGGTGCTGATCTTTAACGGAAAGAAGTTTCGATCAAAGAATGGTCTATTGGACCTTCTGAAAGAGGAAATGGATGAAGCTCCGCTTTATGAGCCGATCTATTTGACTGGTAAGGACATTGACGTGGCTTTCACCCATAGCCCGGGTGGAAGTGAGGACTACTATTCTTTTGTCAATGGACAGAATACCACGCAAGGCGGGACTCACCTCGCGGCATTTCGTGAGGCCTTGGTGAAGGTGATTAGGGAGTTTTTTAAGAAGAGCTATGATCCTTCAGACATTCGTGCGGGGATCACAGGCGCGATTTCGGTGCGGATTGAAGAGCCGGTTTTTGAAAGTCAAACAAAGACGAAGTTGGGGTCGGCCACGGTGGCTCCGGAAGGCGAGACGGTGCGCACATTTATCGGAAATTTTCTGAAGGAAGAGTTGGATAACTACCTTCACAAAACTCCGGCTGCGGCCGAGGCGATACAGAAGCGTATCTTGGCTGCTGAGAAGGAGCGGAAGGAACTCAGTGGAGTCAAAAAGTTGGCCCGTGAGCGTGCCCGCCAGACCAAGGTTCATAACAAAAAGCTTCGCGACTGTCGTGCCCATTTTAATACTAAGCACAAGCGCCGCGAGGACACCACGGTGTTTTTGACCGAGGGTGATTCGGCCAGTGGTTCAATTACGAAGTGCCGTGATGTGGAATCGCAAGCCGTGTTTTCCCTGCGAGGGAAGCCGCTCAATACTTTCGGGTTGACCAAAAAAGTGGTATACGAAAACGAGGAATTTGCCCTTCTTCAAGCTGCGCTGGGGATCGAGGACGATATCGAATCGTTGAGGTTTAATCGGGTTGTGATCGCGACCGATGCTGACGTCGATGGAATGCATATTCGCCTACTCTTGCTGACCTTCTTCCTCCAATTCTTTCCTGAACTGATCCGTGAGGGACACCTATTTATCCTGCAGACTCCGCTCTTTAGGGTTAGGAACAAAAAGACCACGGTTTATTGCTATGACGATAACGAGCGAGAAGCTGCGATGAAGGAGTTGGGCCGCAATCCCGAGATCACTCGCTTCAAGGGTCTAGGTGAGATTTCGCCTGACGAATTTAAGTTCATGATCGGCAAAGACATGCGGCTGGATCCGGTTCAGATGGAGGAAGGCAGAGGTCTTAAGGAAATGTTAACCTTTTACATGGGGAAAAATACGCCTGACCGTCAGGGGTTTATTATCAAGAATCTCCGTGATGACGTTGATTCTGCCGAGGTTTAGGAAGGTTACAACTCCGTCACCAATTACTGAATTTGCGATATAGGTGAAACGGGCTTAGAACTCAGAAAGAATCTGTGACGGTTCTTGAAACTTCCATTCTGCCTATGAAAAAACTTATTTTTCCCTTAGCCGCCGTATCGCTGACGTTGAGTGCCTCAGCTCAGCTAGTGATCAATGAACTTCTTTACGATCCCTCGCCAGGGAACGACGTCAACCAGGATGGGGAGGCGAATACTAGCCAGGACGAATTTGTGGAAATCGTCAATACCGGTGCCGTTTCGGTAAATATTGGCGGCTATCAGATCACAGATCTGAGTGGTAATTTTTTCGAATTTCCGGCCGGGACGATGATTGGCGCCAATGAGGCTATTGTGGTTTTTGGCGGAGGGAATCCGGCAGCGACTCTCAACGGAGTTTCGGTTTTCGCTGGTGCTCCGAGTCTTAATAATAGTGGTGACACGATTACGCTTCAGGACAGTTCTTTCACGCAAGTCGACCAAGTAAGGTATGAGGATAATTCCTCCGATGATGAATCATTGAACCGGAGCCCGGAGTTGGCTGGGGGATTTAAGCCCCACACTACTATCGCTGGTTCGGTGGGCTCGGAATCGCCCGGCACCGACGTAACGGGTGCGAGCTTCGGGGATCCCTTACCATCGTTAATGTTGTCTCCTACCACTAGTTCGATCAGTGAAAGCGGAGCAAGTAACACCACGATTTTGACGATCAGCCTTCCGGAGGCTCCTGCCAGCTATCCGCTGATTGTGAGCCTCACCAGCGACGATTTGACGGAGGCCACTGTGCCTGAGACGTTAAATATCACGAGCGGTGTGACCGGAACTTTTCTGGTGACCGGAGTTGATGATCCGGATCCTGACGGCGCCCGCGAGGTTACAATTAGCGCGATAGCGGAAGGTTTCCGTGGCGCTGTGGCAACTGTGACCGTTACGGACGATGGCGATGTTGGAACAGAAACAGGCAGTCCACTTTTAATCACCCAGTATCACGAAGGGTTTTCGAATAACAAATACATCGAGTTGACCAATGTTTCTGATTCTGAAATTGATCTCGTTAACTTTATTTTGACTCGATGGTCTAATGCTTCGACGGAAAACTTTAAGACTGATGGGAGTTTCCCAAGTAGTCAGTTAGCCCTTTCGGGGATTCTGCCCGCTGGCGCGAGTTATATTGTGGCAAACCCAAGCGCGACGACGCCTGTTGCCGCAGGCGCTGCAGACGTAACTTCTGACATTACCTTTTATAACGGAAATGATTCAGTCGTCCTTTATCAAGGAGACACGGGTGAGACTGCCAACATCGTCGATGCGATCAGCGTGACTGCTGACGGGAACGAGGGAAATGACACAAGTGTAGTGAGACAGAATACTTTAAATGGATTCAATCTCGACGCTGGTTCGACCTTTCGTGATTTTCCTGTTGTTTGGCAGGAAGTCTCAATCGGAGAGGTGGATGGCGCGGTATTGGGAAGTAATAATTTTATCGGTTCAAGCGTGCTGGGTAAGAATTCACCCTTAGTTGGTTTTAAGAGGACATCCGTCACCGTTAATGAAGCGGATGGAACGGCTGATCTCGAAGTTGAGATTTTGAATCCGGATGGGGTAGCGGTGACTGTTTCAATTTTGCTGGACGATGTTAATAGTACTGCTGCTGCTGCTGATATTGGTAATTTCATAAGCCGGACCGTGACTTTTCCCGCCGGGGCGCAGAGTGGAGACACTCAGATCATTACTGTTACTTTGGCTGATGATTCGGAGGAGGAGACCGCTGAGACCGCTACTTTCCTTCTTTCAGATATTACTTCCAACGGAGAGGCCCGCATCAGTGGAGCTTCCGCATTTAATCTGAATATCCAAGATAACGACACCTTCATTCCGCCGGTTTATATTTCTGAAATCGCCGATCCAGGTGATAACTATGAGGGTCGTTTCGTGGAGCTTTTCAACCCGACTTCCGAGGATATCGACTTAGGTTCCGGAAATTGGAATATTATTTATTATGTTAATGGCAGTAGCAATGGTCGGGCAATTCCTTTGTTCGGGACCATTCCTGCCGGAGGGACTTTTGTGATCGCCAACAATAGCGTTAACTTCTCCGCGGCATATCCCGATGCTCCGGCGCCTGATCAGGAAAGCAACACCATCAATTCAAATGGTGACGATAACATCGAGCTACGGTTCGGCGGAGACCAGTCCACCGGAGCTTTGGTTGATGTTTACGGACAGCCTGGCACTGACGGAACTGGTCAGGTCTGGGAGTTCCTAGATTCTCGGGTCGATCGCGCGGTTGGTGCTCCGAATGCCACCTTTACGATTGAGGAATGGATCATTACCCCGGCGGTTGTGGCCGATATGACCCCTAGTGTGTATGGCGGTGGAGGTCCTCCAGTTGTAACTGGAATCGAAGTTCTTGGCTTTTCAGTTGATTCCGTAATGGGTCAAGGTGATCTCATTGTGACCGGGCTTGGAACCAAAGTCTGGATTCTCCAATTTTCGGACAATCTGGGCGCGACTGATGCATGGGAAGAAGTGTCGGGTGGATTTGCGGAGATCGATAATCCGGATGGTTCAACGAC
>JAQWSX010000011.1 GCA_029242935.1 Akkermansiaceae bacterium | reverse complement strand
CATTTCAGCAGCTTGATCCACCCCGAAATTCTCTCTCAAGCCACCGTCTTGATCTCCCGTTTCGGCAAGGTCATCCTCCAGATTAACGAGGCCTTTTTTAGGGGCAGCGAGGTCCTCATTTCCCTCACCCACAGGCAGGTCTACTGGGCCAGTTTCAGAACCCCAATTGAAGTCTTCACCATCACCTAAAACGGAGGCCTCAGTGGCATCTGAATCAAAAACTTCGGGCCCCATCTCAACCTCCACCACTTCCGCAAAGTGGACTTCTTCCAGAGCCGATGAGTCAACAGAATCTAGAGGAGAAAGTCCGTAAGTCTCAGGTGGAGCATCGATGGGCCCAGCCGAGAAAAGAATCTTAGGTTCAAGCTGCTCAACCGCATACCTATCCACCGAGTTATCCCGCTCACGGGAAACTCTGGTCGAAGCTTCTTTGGAACCGAACAACACCGGGGGGGACACTCACTCAGCGGCGGAATACCAACAAGATTATTTTCAATCTCATCTAAGATATTTATATATTCATTTAGATATTTTAAATATCGTTTTTTATTAATATTTTAGATTTTATCAAAAAAGTTGCGCATTATATTCGGCGTCAAAGTCCCTGAAATCGCCCAATTTTTGGAAGCACCGAAGGGCTTTTCGAGCATACAAGCGCCCCACAAATAAAACCTAGTCACGAACAAACCCAAGAGAGGAGCGCTGCCGCCGATCATTTTCAGAGACCTGTTTTCTACGAAAGACTGCCAATTTTTCTGCCCTGATTTGGACATACTTTAGTAAGCCACGGCAAAGCAATGGATAGGGTATTTCGCCCGTTGAAGGATGAGCGGTTTTTGTCATGAGGCGATGCAGGAACCGTGGTAAAAATTTCTGAAAAAGAACATCATCCAAGGAATAAAAGCGACTCACTAATCCAGGATCCCCCTGCCGGCCAGACCGGCCGAAAAACTGTCGATCCACCCGACGTGATTCGTGGGGCTCTGTTACAAGGACATGTAATCCTCCCAACTCTCTGACACCCTTACCGAGCTCAATATCTGTTCCTCGACCAGCCATATTGGTGGCTATTGTGACTCGTCCTTTAAGTCCGGCATCCTCAATAATTCCAGCTTCTTGAGCAAGGCGAGTCGCATTCAGAATGACGTGTTGAATGTTCTGAAGACCCAGCTTACGCCCTAACCGCTCACTCGAGGTAACGGTGCGTGTTCCGATGAGCACAGGCTGTGAATCTCGGTGACAGCGAATCACCTCCTCAGAAACAGCATGTTCGCGATCAGCCTCACTCAAGTAGAATTTAGGGCTCCGATATCGTGAAATGTTTGGGAGATTTCTAGGAATCTTAACAGTCGGAACCCCATAAATTGTCCAAACTTCGTCGGCAATTTCTTGCGCTGTTCCGGGGGCACCTGAAAGCTTACGATAGTTTTGGAAAAATCCTTGAAAGGAAATCTGGGCGATTGTGGTGGAAGGCGCCGTAATCTAGAGACTTTCTTTAGCCTCGACGATTTGGTGGAGACCCAACTTCCATGAGCGGTCTGGCATTGGCCGCCCGGTGCTCTCGTCAATGATCACAACCTTTCCATCTTCGATGATATAATGAGATCCCAGGGTGAAGAATTCGTGCGCCTCCAAGGCAAGCAACACCATCTCACGGCGACGATCAGGGCAACGCCAAAGCGGAGATAGGGGGAAATCATCTCTCTCGGCAATTTTTTCTTCACCTGCCTCGGTCAACTTCACTTCCCGTCGTCCTCGATGGATTGTGTAGTCAGTCCCAGGTCGAAGAAATTCAGCAACCTTCCATGCGCCAAGACAAGCTTGGCGTAGTTCCTCTGATTCAAATTTTTGGCTAATTAGGAGTGGAGTGACTGCTTCATCGATTAGACCATTATCAGCCTCATCAACAAGAGCCCGGAAAAGCCCACGCTGAGTGAGGCGAACTCCGCTTTCAGATGCCCTGACAAACTTGCGCACCTGTTGGCGCACACCCGACCGCGTCCACTCGCCGAGTTGAAGTCGATCTCGAAGAAAATCGGCAGCAACTTCCTTGGCGGTCGTGTAAGTAATATCAACCTGATATCCCGCCTGTCGGTCAGCTGGTTTGGTCTTCCCGATCACAGACGCAACCGTAATCCCAAGCCGCGCGTAGAAACGCTTCATGGTCAACGCATCACGCTTAGCAAGATAATCATTGGCCGTGATGACGTGAACGGGCTCGCCTTTCCAAGACTCAAAGGCCGCCGCAATAGCAATCGAGAGAGTCTTCCCCTCTCCCGTATCAATCTCAGCCAAATACCCCTTAATCAAAGCGAGGGCAGACAGCATCTGAACCTTGTAGGGAATTAATCCCAACTCGCGACGAGCCACTTCGCAAATTAAAGCAAGGACTTTGGGATCTGGCAAAGCGTCACCGGAAACATGAAGTCTCGAATCCCTAATTAGCCGGTTAATTTCCTTATCAGTAATTTCTTCGAGTCGTTTACGCTCAATTTTAGCAACTTCAACGTTCTTGAGCCATGGCTTCAAAATTGAACTGCGCTGTTTCCATTTTCCTGCAAGACGTTTGATCAAGAGATCCAACCCCTTTAGGTCCGGAGACGCTTTTTCCTGGAAAAACGAATTCTGAAAGTGGCTTGGCGCATTGATTTTCATAAGAAAATCGAACTAGAGCTGATATTCGCGTTGGAAAAACTGCCGGACGAAATGACGCCACTGACCAAGCAGCGGTTTATTTGGCAAGGCGAAGCGCGCTACACCTCGCTGCCCATGTTGCAAAATAACGCCATTCACCTCCTCTATCGTACCTCTGACCTGAAAATAAGGCTCTGTGGTTTGCCTCCCATCGCCATTGCGACTTGAGACTCCGACCGATCCACCACCAGTCACGCCCAAAGCCGCGCTTGGAAGATCTTCCTGACCAGCTGGAATGGAATCAAGATTAGTGATCAGTAAATTCACACCTTCCTGACCTTTAATTTTTAATGCCGAATCATTCAGGGAAAGCCGTCCGGCATCGCGTTGGTGAATCACTGCACTCAAGACGTAGCCATCCTCACCTCTCACCATGCCAAGAGATTGCCCCCGGGGAACGACCGAACCCATGACCTCGTGAAGATCATTCGCGATCCAACGCCCTGAGACCGGCGCCCTCACCACCAAGTTTCCAAGTTGGGTCTCTAAAGCCAACTCGCGAGCATCCAGCGATTTTGAAAGCCCCTCTAATCCAGCCAGCTGAATTCCCTGTTCATTGCGATCCCTTCTGAACAGCAAATCTCCGCGCTCACGTTCAATACGAATAAGTTCCCTCTCAGCCTCCAAATCTTTATTGGTCAACCGCAACAAGATTTGGCCACCTTCCACCATTTCACCGGAAGGAGTCACCAACTCAGTGATACGACCAGGGCTACTCGTGTATACATTCTGAAATTCTGAGGACTTCACGATACCCTCAGCACGGAAGTAGTAAGGCATAGGCACCAAGGCCAAAAACGATAAAACTCCTCCTAAAAAGAGAGCCACAATTCCGAGAGCACGTGTTCGGCGGTTCATGAGTTTCGGACTGAAAAATACATAACGTAGGCCTTTCACAAAAGGAAGAATCCCCCAAACCACGCCAAATAAGAGCGCCAGAATCACACCAACAATCAGAAACTGCTTCGATACGAAGATTAGAATCCCGATCATTAGAAGAAAGCGATAGATCCAACTCGCAAAGAAATAGAGAGTGAACCCGATTTGCTCCCTTCGCGAGCGTGTAGGAATCGGGCCGGGATCGATCTTAAAAATCTTCTTGTTCACCCACCAGCCGACCAACGCTTGGGAACGGCCCTGCAAATTTGGAGTTTCAAGTAAATCGCACAGAATATGATAACCATCAAAACGCAAAAGCGGATTGAGGTTAAAAAGCAGCGCTCCGACTGAAGCGGTGATAGCCACATTATACGCGACTCTAGAAGCCACTCCATCAGCCCCCTCTGCCCATAATTTCACAGCAAGGGCCGCAACAAATAACTCTAGAGCCATCCCCGAGATACCCACAATCACCCGCTGATACTTGCGAGCGAACGCATAGCAAGATGAGGCATCGACATAGGGTAGCGGGTTAAAAACCAAAAGCATCACCCCCATTTCAGGAACTTCTCGACCGTACCTTCGGCAGGCATAGCCATGACCAAATTCGTGAATGATCTTTGTGATGATAAGGCCTATATAAAGATACGGAAGATTAGCCAATCCGAGGATCAACCGAGATGAAGCCGAAAATCGCCCCCAATTTTCGACTAACGCCTGCGCACCCCACGCAAAAACAACAAACCAAAGAACAGCCCCGATAGGTGTGAAAACCCAGGCGAAGAGCGGAAGAGTTCGACGCAGAAAAGGATCTGGATTAATCAGGGGAATCTTTAAAAAAAGAAGACTGGAGAATTGTTGCTTACGTTTTTGGGCCTTCTCACGGGACTTGTTTTCCTCGAGCGCACTAATATCTGCAGTTTTATCACTTCGGAGAAGACCCGATTGATAAAGCTGCGAGAGTAATTGGATCACCTCACCCTGGCCCGGAGCGTCTACCGGATCGATCTCAAGAGCCTGATCCCAAGCATCCTGAACCGTCTCAGAATCTTCAAGGTAACAAATAAAGCGATAGGCAGCCGGCCGGATTCGAAAAAAACGATGTCCAAGCTTGTCACAAACGACATACCAAGGCTCACCCCGGAACATCTGACGAATCATTTCAACGCCCGGCAGAAGGCGCACTTTACTGCGGCTCACCCGATACCAGGATTCATCAAAGACCGTGCGTTTACTCATGGCGAAAGTTCTCTCCAGCTAGAACCAAAGCTTCATGCGAATAAATTCCCAGGTCCGATGGAGGTAAACCCATGCCACGGATCGATTTTCAATATCTACTTTGCAAACGCCACTCATTCCAGGACGCCACCACGATTCGGGTGAGTCGGCGAGGTTAACCCTCACCCGAAAGGCCGTTCCTGTCTCCTTCACCACAGCAACTGGCTCGTATGAGTCGAGTGAAACTCTGAATTTATCTTCAGGACGTGAAGTGAAAGCAAGCTCACCTTCCATTCCTTTTTTGAGAAAATGAATATCTCGCTCATCGACCTGAAGCTCGCCATAAGTATCACTGATCTCAACAATGCGCATGAGTTTTTCGCCAACTTGGGTTGGAGAGGAAAGCCTTTCTTTTAAATCTCCCTCCACAATTACCCCGTCGAAGGGTGCGCAAATTTCGCTGCGATCTAGTCGGTAATTAAGAGCCGTCAGTTTCGCATCTGCCTGTTCGATAGATAGCTGCGAAAGCTTCATCTGCGAAAGATCTCCTTCTGCCTCGTAGCGGCGGGAGTCTGCGAGACTACGATCACGCTGAGCTTTGAGTTCTATCCGCTGCATCAGTAACTCACGGCGATCTAACCTCAGCAAAACCTGCCCCTTTCGAACCACATCGCCAACATTAACATCAACCGTATCGATAAAACCCGAAAAAGGAGCAGTTACATCTGCCGAAGCTTCGGTCCGCAGGAGAAAAGGAGCTTTGACAGTATGTTTTATTGGAATAACGCAGCAGAGTAGAAAAGTTAAAACGAGACTTACTCCTAACAATTTCCACCCCGTATGACGATAGCCCAGTAGTGAAGCAAAACGCTGCCGGACCGAGCGCCAAGCTCGAGATCCAATCCAACCAGACTTTTGATAAAGATTCACCAGTTGCGGGCTTACTAAATCGAGGACTACCCGGAGGGCATCAACCCGCTCTTGTGAAATGCCATCAGACTCTTGTGGATACTCAATTGTTACGGAACCATGAACCTCTCCATTTTCACGAAGTGGCATTGACAAGATTTGGCAGTTGGCATGGGCCTCGGAAAAAGCCTTATGTTGCCTATTAATCTCTACCCCTTTAATCGATGGAACACCCACCTCACAATCTTGTTCGGCTGCCTCATCCATAGCTCGGCCAAGCGCCCCAGCAGTTTCGGTATCGTTGCGTATACGACCTCCATGATTGGTTGCGATCAACTCCATGAGACCTTTTTTACGCCAACCAAGAGTCACCCGCATCGCCGCAAGCTCGGTTTCTAACTCATTGCAAAGTCGGTTTGCCGCTTCTCCAAAGTGAGCTGACTCACCGATGATAAGTCCTAAATCAACAACCCGAGAAATTTCGCTAAGTGCGCTCTCCGATGAATCGGCCTTGCGCTGCGCCGAAAATGCAATAACGGCGGACTCTACAAAAGTTTGTAGCTTAACCTGCTCTGGTTCTGAGATTTCAGTCGGACTGGCGGACACAAGCGTAAAACCCATACTGCCACCGACAATCCTAATCGGGTAGATACTCCAATCTGTTCCAAGTTCCTTAATTGATTTGAACTCAGTCCCGGCAGCCATAATCGCTTTCCGCACATTTACTGGAGCAGCTCTAAGATTACTGTCTTTACTCGAGCCAAACAGCTTTAGATTCTCGCCTTCTACCTGTAAAGCGACGCATTCAGTGAGTTGCCACTGATCCGCGACAGTCTGGACCAAGCATGACCAGAAATCGGCAGGATCTGAACCACTCTCCAAAATCTCGCTGAGGTTCATTCACGCCCCTCCATTTCCGGAAGTTTAACCTTCACTCGCACACCAGGCTTAATCTTCAGTTCGCTATTATCAAAACTAAAACGAACGCGAAAGAGCCCGCTCCGGGAATCGAGTTGCGGGTCAATGAACACAAGGGTGGCTTTTCTTTCTTTAATCTCAGGCAGCTCCGGAAAAAGAACATCGGCTTCCATCCCCTTTTTGAGATTCGGTAGATGCTTTGTAGAAAGAAAGAAAACCAACTTCATTTTAGAGGCATCAATAATCTCAAACACGGGCTCGACTCTTTCTACTGCCTCACCAGGATCCTTCAGCCTGTAAACAATCGTCCCCCCGACGGGCGCCTTGATAGTTCTTTGGTTCACAGATACTTGCGCCATTTCCTGCTCTATTTGAAGACGCTTAAGCTCGACCTCTCTCTGCAGGAGTTCAGACTTCTTTTGGATCTTTTTATCATAAAGATCTCTAGCTGTCTTGGCATCCGCTAAAGCTTTCTCTATCAGAATGCCAAGGCGCTTTACCTCAAGCTGCTCTTTTGTCGAAAACAGCGTGGCGAGAGTCCCTCCTTTTTCGACAACATCTCCCTCTTGAACCGCCACACTTTCGACGATTTCTTCCACTGGTGAACTAACTGTAATCCGCGCTGCAGGTTGACTCGTCCCCTCAATCCAAACCTGCGCAAGAGAGGGCGAAATACAGCCTGAAAGACAGACCAAAATTACTAAAATTCGATTCACAATTCTTTTCATAAAGTCCGTGATTTTCTAGGTTTCGATTGATTAGGCTCTCATCGTTTCGCCTTGGCACGAGTAATCATGACCTGTACCTCAGCATTCGAAATTCCCATGCGTTCGAAAATTTGTCCTGCAGCGAGCCATACAGCGATCACAGACTTGCTGAGAGCTGCCTCACTGGCGACCAAATTCACCTTAGAATCTCCAAGGATCTGCTGTAGTTCGACAACCCTGTAAAAGTCGCCCTCTCCAGCATTGAATAAATCTTGCTCCTGCTTGAGTCGCTGAGTAGCAAGCTCCACAGCCTTTTTTGCCGTCTGTATCCTTTGCTTTGCAGCCTCCATACGAGTGCATGCTGTGTGCACCTCCAGCGAAATAGAACGCTTAGCTTTTTGAAGTTCCAATTCAGCTTTGCGCACCTGTGCCTCGGCTGCCTCCAACGCAGCGTCAGCGGCATCCGCAGCAAGCGGCATCTTGAAATTCAGGCCCAGCGACCATTCCCTTCCTTGAGCGCTAGCAGCCTCTTCAAAAGCGCCTCCACCATTAGCATCTAACCCATAAAGCCCCGCAGAGCCTGTCAAATTGAGCTGCGCTTTCCCAGAATCCCTTGCGCGTAGAACATTCAATTCTGCAGTATCAACGACGTGATTGTAATAGCTGATATCCAATCTGCGCTTTTGCCCATAACTAATCAATTCACGCTTTCCCATATTCGTCTCGCCTGAAAAGAAAGCGGAAGATGGCTTAAATTTAGTTTTCCCCTCCAGGTCTGGCTCGCGGTTCGTCAGCGCAAAGAGGGTATTGACTCTCTCAATTTTCTCAGCGGCACTAGTTATAAACTGATCCTGTCGCTGATAAAGGGCAAGTTCTGCAGTTGTGACGTCGGTCGCCAAACCTTCCTTGCTTTTTAAAAGCTCCTTATTGCGAACCAGCATCTGCTCGGCTAACTTGATATTTTGACCATGGACATTTAATACGCGATCAGCGGTGACAATATCCGTGTAGCGGGTCGCAACCTCAGCGACCAAGTTCATCGCCTTTACATGAGTTAAAATTTCTTGGGCCGTTCCACGAAGCTTCGCGATATTTACACCAGCAAGATTGGCATCTTTGCCAAACCCACGAAGAAGCGGCTGCGTCAAGGTAACACCAGTAAAGGTTTCATACTCCGGAGAAAACAAGGCGTTGCCCGAGGTCCGGTTAAGGGTGTTACTAAGACGAGAAAAACGTGAACCAACCTCTAAAACAGTTCCCGTCGAATATTTCTTTTTCACTCCGACCCTAGCTGTGAGATTTTCATCAATGAAAATCCTGCTTCCGTTTCCTGGTAATTGAACCCCGCCAACGGAGACAAATTCTCTTGTGTTCTGGGGTTTAGACCGATCCTCGTATCGGGTTAATGCCTCAATACCCCAACCAAACCCAGACAACTCTCTCTGAATCTGAGCATTACTTATTTTTACGCTTTCGAGCTCGCTTTTAAAGTCGGTGTTTTCTCGCAGCGCACGACGGACCGAAGAGTAAATACTCATTATCTCGGTCTCCTGCCCTTGAACGAACTGCGGTGATAACGGGATGATGGCACTAATGGCGGCTAAACAAGATCGTAATTTCATGAATCGGTTTAAAAAAATAAAGTAGTTTAAATCGTAAAGGTAATTCAACCTTCTTAACATCTTTATCATCAAAGATTCTTAAATATAAGCAGGGAAGGCAAGGACTATCTTTAGATGCCAACTCGTTACGTTAGGCACCTTCTAGTGGACTGGTGCCGACCACCCTTTGCATCAAGCTGGATTATTCTTAATAACGACAAAAAAGGCGCGTCACTCCTGACGCGCCTTTTGAAATAGATTAAACTTGGAACGATTACTTCTTTTTCGCTTCCTCACGCTCCTTAGCATCGGCGACCACTTTTTCAGCAACATTCCTAGGGCAAGGTGCGTAATGCTCAAATTCCATAGAAAACTGACCACGACCTGAAGTCATAGTGCGTAAATCTCCAATATATCCAAACATCTCGGATAAAGGAGCCTGCGCCTTGATACGAATTCCGCCGGAAGCTGAATCCTGTGATTGAATCATGCCACGTCGACGGTTCAGGTCGCCGATAACATCACCAACGTGATCTTCAGGAGTGAAAACATCGAGCTTCATAATCGGCTCAAGGATCTGAGCCCCAGCCTTGGGAACGGTTTGGCGATAAGCAGCTCTTGATGCGATCTCAAAGGCAACGGCCGAGGAGTCAACGGCGTGGAATCCCCCGTCAGTAAGAGTAACCTTAAAATCCAAGCAGGGGTAGCCAGCGAGGACACCCTTTTCAAGAGAGCGTTTGAAGCCCTTTTCAACGGAAGACCAATATTCTTTGGGAACATTACCACCAACCACAGTCGACTCGAACTGGAAGCCCTCTCCAGGCTCGAGAGGAGTCAGGGTGTAGTCGATTTTAGCAAATTGACCGGAACCACCCGACTGCTTTTTGTGGGTATAGCTATCTGAGGTCTCCTTGGTGATCGTTTCGCGATATGCGACCTGCGGAGCACCAACGTCAACCTCAACTTTGTGAGTTCGCTTAAGGATATCCACCTTAATATCGAGGTGAAGCTCACCCATTCCCTTAAGAATAGTCTCACCGGAATCAAGATCCGTCTCAACTCGGAAGGAAGGATCCTCCTGAATCATTTTTCCAAGCGCAATACCGAGTTTCTCGGCGTTGGCTTTATCCTTGGGAGCCACAGCAAGCGAAATCACGGGATCCGGGAACACCATTGGCTCAAGGGTGGCGGGCTTGTCCTTGGAAGAAAGAGTGTGTCCAGTCTGGACATTCTTAAGACCCACAAGAGCAATGATGTCACCCGCTTGGGCGCTATCGAGCTCGGTCCGGTCGTCAGCGTGCATCTCGACGAGACGGCCCACTCGCTCAGTTTTACCAGTGAAAGTATTTAGAATCGTATCACCTTTTTTCATCGTTCCGGAATAAATCCGGGTAAAGGTCAATGCACCAAACTGATCATCCATGATTTTAAAAGCAAGTGCGCGAAGTGGCCCATTTGCATCAACAGTAGCAAACTCACCGGTCAATTCACCGTCGTCGTCAAACTCAGGCTCAGGCTCGACCTCAAGTGGAGATGGGAGGTAGTCGACAACGGCATTAAGCACGTTTTGGACACCTTTATTTTTAAAGGCTGAACCACAGAAGGCCGGAAAGAAATCAAGAGCGATCGTTCCTTTTCGGATGCACTTCTTGATCGTGGCAACGTCAGGAATATTTCCTTCAAGATAAGCTTCCATCACTTCATCATCCTGCTCCACGGCAGTCTCGATCAACTCTTCGTGATACTGGTTACACTTATCGACGAGGTCCTCGGGAACGTCCTGGATTTCAAAGTTCTCAGGAAGACCGGATTCGTCCCAAACGTAGGCCTTCTTCTCAAGGACATCCACAACTCCCACGAAGGAATCCTCAAAACCGATTGGAATCGTCATCACAAGTGGCGTTGCTCCAAGAACATCCTTTGTCTGCTGGATAACGCGGTAAAAATCAGCGCCAATTCGGTCGAGCTTGTTGACGAAAATAATCCGAGCGACTTCGGAGTCATTGGCGTAGCGCCAGTTGGTCTCAGACTGAGGCTCAACACCACCCGACCCACAGAAAACACCAACACCTCCGTCGAGAACTTTAAGAGAACGGTAAACCTCAATCGTGAAGTCAACGTGCCCTGGAGTATCGATAATGTTCATCCGGTGATCGTCCCAAAAACATGTAGTCGCAGCCGACTGAATGGTAATTCCACGCTCAGCTTCCTGCTCCATAAAATCAGTTGTCGACTCACCATCGTGGACCTCACCCGTTTTGTGGATTTTTCCGGTGAGCTTGAGGATGCGCTCGGTGGTCGTAGTTTTGCCTGCATCAACGTGTGCGAAGATGCCAATGTTACGGTATTTAGTGAGGTCTGTCATGGTAACTTGTCTCGTGAAGGAGCGCGTCATAATCATCACCCCACCCTTTTGTCGAGTCTGGACCGAGACTTTTTGAGCTTTAGATAACTTCTATTCCCACCTTTCCAAAAAATAGCATCAACTCCCCCGAACTTAAATATTTGGAAAATACCCGCCAGAACTAACTAAAATTCGACGCCCTAGTAACCTTTGCTTTTTCCTCCCCTCCTACACGCTCAGTTTTTCAGCCATTTTTTATTCTAGGTATCTCCGACCAAAATTTCTCAAAAGATTAAATCTTCCCGCTTTTTCGTCACCCCTCTTGCGTCCAATTTTGACCACTTGGCCTTGCCGTTCATTAAGCTACAACTCCAAAATCCCCCATTCCGAAGGTCAATTCTTAGTATCTTGAACCGATTCTTCGTTTACAAATCTCGGTTTCCTGACATTCAGGCCCCCGACAGATCAACTTTTTCCCTAACAAATGAGCACGAATTATTTCAACACTCTCCCACTTCGTCGCCAGCTGGACGAGCTTGGCACTTGCCGTTTCATGGACGCATCTGAGTTCG
This sequence comes from Akkermansiaceae bacterium, assembly GCA_029242935.1. Classification (GTDB taxonomy): domain Bacteria; phylum Verrucomicrobiota; class Verrucomicrobiia; order Verrucomicrobiales; family Akkermansiaceae; genus SW10. The sequence goes on along the minus strand of JAQWSX010000011.1, from coordinate 38,802 downwards.
CCAACGGCGTAAATGCAGCCAAAGGACTTAAGATCGTAATCGTAGGTTGTGGCGCCCAGGGCCTCAACCAGGGCCTCAATATGCGCGATTCCGGCCTCGACGTATCTTACACCCTCCGCCCCGCTGCGATTGAAGAAAAGCGCCAGTCCTACCTCAACGCGACCGAAAATGGTTTCGCCGTTGGCACCTACGAGGAAATGCTTCCGACCGCTGACATCGTGATGAACCTCGCTCCCGACAAACAACACACCAAGGTAGTCGAAACAGTCATCCCGCATATGAAGGAAGGCGCAACTTTTTCTTATGCTCACGGATTCAACATCGTCGAAGAAGGGACCCAGATCCGCAAGGACCTCACTGTGATTATGGTCGCTCCAAAATCTCCCGGCTCTGAGGTGCGCGAGGAATATAAACGCGGCTTCGGGGTTCCCACCCTGATCGCCTGCCACGTTGAAAACGATCCTTCAGGGGAAGGCATCGAACTCGCCAAAGCTCTTGCCGTTGCCCAAGGTGGTGATAAGGCAGGAGTCCTTGAATCATCCTTCGTCGCCGAGGTCAAATCCGACCTCATGGGCGAACAAACCATTCTTTGCGGCCTCCTCCAAGCCGGCTCCATTCTCTGCTTTGAGAAAATGAAGGCCGATGGCATCGACCCTAAGTGGGCCGTCAAGTTCATCCAGAACGGCTGGGAAGTCACCACCGAGGCCCTCAAGCACGGCGGCATCACCAACATGATGGATCGCCTTTCTAACCCAGCCAAGATCGAAGCCTTCAAGCTGTCCGAGCAGCTCAAGGACATCATGCGCGATCTATTCTATAAGCACATGGACGACATCATCTCCGGTGAGTTCTCAAGCACCATGATGGCCGATTGGGCGAACGATGACGTCAACCTCCTCGGCTGGCGCAAGGACACCGGCGAAACCGAATTCGAGCAAACTGAAGGTGAAGGAGAAATCTCCGAGCAAGAATACTTCGACAAAGGCATCCTCATGGTTGCCATGGTTCGTGCTGGCGTCGAACTGGCCTTCGAAGCCATGGTCGAAGCCGGCATCGAACCTGAGTCCGCATACTATGAGTCCCTTCACGAAACCCCCCTCATTGCCAACACCATCGCTCGTAAAAAGCTGTACGAAATGAATCGCGTCATTTCCGACACCGCCGAGTATGGCTGCTACCTCTTCAGCCACGCCGCTGTCCCTCTTCTGCAGGACTTTATGTCAAAAGTTGACACCAGCGTTATCGGCAAAGGCCTAAACCCCACCGATCAAAGTGTCGACAACCAAACCCTCGTTCAAGTCAACGCCATCATCCGCGACCACGAAGTCGAGGAAATCGGCATCTACCTCCGCGAAGCCATGGGCGCCATGAAGCCCATCACCGCCTAGTCCCAGTCGTGCGTGCAACCCCGCTTGCAAACCCTCTTCAAAAGCCCGAAACCTCACCCGAGGCTCGGGCTTTTTGATACCCACTTACTGAGCCCTTCGCTCGGATACATCCGGTCTATTGGCACTCTCACCGGAACCTCCCTCTCCAAAATCACCACGTAAGTTTCCACCCTAAAAAGCAAATACTTCCTCCGCTGGTCCTTCTCCATCGTCCTCACTTCTCATCCCTTTGCAGGATACCCATTTAGGATTCTTGTAAACTTCACCGGATCCACTTTGGATTGCCCCAGCAACAAGGAACCAACAATCCTTCTTCCACTGAAATGACGTGATATCCCGTCATCCCACTACCAAGAATACAGATCACCGGAAGTAAAACAGAAACCTCTCCTTCCCTTTTGTAAAATGTCCCTCACTTCTGAAAAAACGACCGCGATAATTCTCGAGAGTTTTGTGACCGCTCCACTCCTAATCTCGGATCTCCCGGAAGCTCTCCGTTTTCAACCCTCTACACTCTCTCTTCCCGCGCGTCCAACTCCCCTAAACTTCTCTCAAAAACTCGGTCACCTTTACGAAGACGCTCTAACCATCCTCCTCACTAACTCACAAAAATTCCACCTCCTCGAACGAAATCTCCAAATGCAAAAAGACATTCACACCACCGTCGGAGAACTCGACTTTCTTCTCCGGGATCTCAACACCAACCAACTCATCCACCTCGAGCTCGCCACCAAATTCTACCTCGCCGTTGGAAGCGATCTTCCCGGCCCCGATACCCGCGACACCTACTTCAAAAAACTGACCCACCTCCGCGAACACCAACTCCAACTTCCACGTAATTTTCAAGCCCACCTTCCAGCCGACTACCGCAACGAAAACATCATCACCCAACAACTCATTTACGGCTGCCTCTTCGATCACATTGAAGCCCCCGAACCATCTACTCCCGAATTTCTGAACCCGAAATGCCGCCGCGGAAAATGGCTTCACCTCACTGATCTTCCGATACACTTCCCAGCCGATCAAGAATTCCAAATCATCCCGAAACCCCTCTGGCCCGTCCCCTTGGAACTCCTCACCAAAGCCACTTTGGAATCCTGGGAGCCGGCTCACACACTCGAACGTTGCACCATGGTCAGAGTCCCAAGCGATCTAAATCCCTACTTCATCACTCCCGCTAAATATCCCGACTAAGACGGCACTTTGTAAATCAGACGAAGAGCATCCAACCTAAGACGAGCACCTCCCAGCGCCGACTTAAGAGCCCCACGTCGGCTCTCAATCTGCAACAATTCTTCATCTCCAATCAGTGGGTTTACTTGAGCCAAATCCTCTAAACGCCCTTTCTCTTCATCGAGAGAAATCTGCATCGCCTCTAGCGACTTCTTCACAATCGTAACCCGACGCTGACCCGCCAATGAATTAAGCGCTTTTAAAATCCCAGGGATCATCTCACCTCGGATCTTAGGCTGCTCCAGAAGTTTCCGATGATTTCCACGCCGAAGTACGGCTTTCATCAGAGAAGCATCGGAACTCAGATCTTTCCCTTGGTAGTCAATCACCACCCGCACCGGCACTGCTGGAAGATAGTGATCAGTTTGCAACGAGGCCGGAGCCACGCATTCCACAATGTAATAGGCTTCTAAAATCACCGAAGAAGTTCCCGGTGCCTCCCAAACTCCAAAGGTGCTATTTCCCGCTTCACCCGACAGCAACAGATCAATCGAATTCCGCACCATGGGATGATCCGCCGTCATGAGACCAATCTCCTCACGCACCAGAGCACGCTCCCGATCAAAGGTCACTGCCATTCCGTCCTCAGCTAAATCAGGGAAGGCATCCGTGATCACGTTGCCCTGCTTGAGCAAATAGTCACGCGCATCCAGCTCCTCTACTTCCAGCCCGAAGTGGTCGAAGAGCCGCAAAATCCAATCCTCAAACTCCCGATCACCGTCCCATCCATCAATTTGCTCCAAGACCTCTTCAATCTCACCACTGCCCTTCGATGTCAGCGCCAGAAGCCGATCCGGACCTCTTTCCATCTGAGCCTCGGTCTCCGCCCGCAATTTTTTCGACTCCTTGATGAACTTCGGCAAAGTATCCGCCTTGATTTGCTGCAACCTCTTCACCAAAAGCTGAGCTCCTTGGAGATTCTTCTCGAAAGCATTTAGCCCTTCCTGATACCAGCGAGCATATCGCTCCCCCGCATCCCCTTTCACATATGGGACATAAATATTGATTGTTTCAGTCTGGCCAATGCGATCGAGCCGCCCAATCCGCTGCTCTAGCAATTCCGGATTCTCCGGCAGATCAAAGAGCACCAAGTGGTGGGCAAACTGGAAGTTGCGCCCTTCACTTCCAATCTCAGAACAAACCAACAAATCAGCACCGTTTTCCTCCGAAAAATAAGCCGCATTTCGGTCCCGCTGAAGCAAAGTCAATTCTTCATGAAACTGGGCAATCTTCATATTAACTCTATCCAAAAGTGCCTCCATCAGATCTTCCACCAGGTCCAAACTCTTCCCGATTAGAAGAACTTTATCCGAGGAATGCTCCTCCAAAAAACCAACCAACCAATCTACCTTGGCAACAAATACATCTCCCCCCTCCAATGCCACTAAATGCGCTTTCCGCTCCGGAAATCCACTCAACTGCTTTCGGGTATTGCGAAACATCACCCGCCCGGTTCCGAATGAGTCGAGTAAATCTCGTATCACTTTCGCCCTCGTTCCCTCTCCATCCAAATTCGCAAGCCCCTCTGTAATTCGCGGCGAGCGCTCCGCAAACAGCTTCACATCCGGCTCACCACCTTCCTGAATCAAATCAATGGCATCTGCCACCACCTCATAATAATCAGACTCCTCCAAAAACGCCTCGAGGTTATTATAGCGATGTGGATCCAACAGTTGCAGTCGCGCAAAATGTCCTTCCGCACCAAGTTGCTGTGGCGTCGCGGTCAGCAACAACACAGACGCCGTCTCTAATGCCAAAACCTCCACTAGGTTATAGCCATCACTTGATTCCTCAGGACTCCACTCCAAGTGATGGGCCTCGTCCACAATCAATAAATCCCATCCCGCCTCAATCACTTGGGGAATGCGTTCAGGGTGATCCAAAAGAAATTCCTGAGAGCAAAGAATGAGCTGATTCTCCAGAAAAGGATTCTCCGCCGAGATCGACTGACATCTTTCTTCATCAAAAATTGCGAAGAGCAAATTGAAGCGACGCAGAAGTTCCACAAACCACTGATGCACCAGCGGCTCGGGCAAAAGAATCAACACTCGATCCGCACGTCCCGTGAGATGAAGTCGATGCAGAATCAAACACGCCTCAATCGTCTTTCCAAGCCCCACCTCATCCGCCAAAAGCACCCGTGGGGCCAGCCGCGATGACACCTCACACGCAATCGCAATCTGATGGGGAATCAAATCAACTCGCCCACCCAAAAAACCCCGCACCGGCGATTGCCGGATCTTGGATGATCGAAAGAGGGATTCGATCCGCAGGTTGAACGTCCGGAGATCATCAATTTGCCCACCAAGCAGTCGATCGTCAGGCTTTGAGAAACTGATGGAATCATCCAGTTCTCCTTCGCAAAATGATTGTTCACCTTGGTGATAAATCAAGAGGCCATTTTCTTCCTCAATCCGATCAATCATGATCGTCTCTCCGGTGTGAATCAGAATCTCATCTCCCACCTTAAAACGCACCCTAAGGATGGGTGCCGAATCGACCGCGAACATCCGTTTTTCATTCGCTGCCGTGAATAAGATGACAACCCTGTTCCCCTGAGATTCCAGCAAAACGCCTAAACCAAGCTCCGGCTCACTTGTGCTGACCCACCGCTGTCCCGCTACAATTTTCTCGCGCATCTGCCACGATCCATAGCGGGAATAACCGATAGTGGAAATCGCGAATCTATAAGATTTTAAAAGGCGCTAATCATCTTGGATCAACCTTCAAGGTTGCTAGCCTTTGACCACAGCGATGAAGGAATTAAAAGACGGCCTCAGATCACTCGTTCGGATCGATTTTCGCGGACATGTTCACAAGCAGTTTCGCGGCACAGACTCCGACAAACGATTTGCAAATGAAGTGGCTGTTTTGAAAGCACTCGAAGATCGCGGCGCGACTAATGTCCCCCGCTTGGTTGGACACGACCCTGAAACTCTGACGCTCATAACCACCAATTGCGGTTCACCCGCTCCCCTCATCACCGTTGAAAAGGCGCAGGCCCTCTTTCAAGAACTAGAAGATAAATATGGTATCCGACACGATGACCCAGAACCACGTAATGTCACCTACTCCCCTCACCTCGGAAAATTCTGCCTAATCGACTTCGAACTCTCCGAAATCCTCTCCATTCCTTCGGAACTTGAAACCGGTAAGACCGACGTTCTCCGAGCCAATTGGGCAGCTTCCAGCGTGAAGGGCAATGGGCACGTTGCCAATGACGACTCGTTCATCGCCCTCACCGTAAATCCTGAATCGACTGACCCACTTCCAAAATCAGGCGAAATTCTTCTCGATCCCTCCCACCTTGTCCTCGCCGTCTCCGACGGCATGGGCGGGCACAATGCCGGTGAATTTGCCTCCCGCCTGCTCATGTCTCGCATTCGAAAGGAAGCCGCCGATCTCTATCATAAACTAGGAACGGGCAAAGACGCCCAAACCGCCCTTGACGCCTTATTGCGCCAATGCCACCACGACCTCACCGAACTCGCAAAGCAGAATGGCAACACGGAGGGAATGGGTGCAACCCTCACCATGGCCTGGATTAGCCATGGCAGAATCTACTGGGCGCATATTGGTGATTCCCGTCTCTACCTTATCGACAATGAAGGAGTGCAGCAACTCACACAGGACGACTGTCGGGCATGGCATCAGTGGCAAAGAGGCGATATCACGGAATACACCTATCGCAATCATCCTCGAAGATCGGTCTTGAGCGATGTTCTGGGCGGAAGCACCCATGAACCATTTCCCAAAACCAGCTCCCTCCCCCTAAAAGACACCCAACGTATTATGATTTGCTCAGACGGAATCATCGATGGACTTTGGGAAAAAAGCATTCGAGAGATGCTGGCCGAAAATAGATCCGTCCCTGAAATCATGGAAAAAATTTCTCGGAAAGCCATCGAGAACGACGGTAGGGATGACACGACCCTGATCGTAGCAGAAATATCCCGTATTTAGAGTTGGCACACCAATTGCTTTGTTAAATAAGGAATTGTGTCGGCTAAGTAATTTTCGTAAAAGACCGACGCGATTCAAACATGGAAATTCTTTTTCCGGACAAATAAATCAGACCAATGGCAAAATACCGACTCGATTACATCTGGCTGGACGGCTACACACCCGTTCCTAATCTCCGTACTAAATGCTGCATCAAGGAATTTGATGAGTTTCCCACCCTCGAGCAGCTTCCTGAATGGGGCTTTGATGGCTCTTCAACCCAGCAAGCAGACGGTGGCGATTCCGATTGTGTGCTCAAGCCCATCGCAATCTACGCCGACGGAACTCGCGAAAATGGCGCTCTCGTCATGTGCGAAGTTATGCTTCCGGACGGCTCTCCTCACCCATCCAACGCCCGGGCCACAATTCTCGACGATGAGAACGCATGGTTTGGTTTCGAGCAGGAGTACTTCTTTGAAAAAGACGGCAACATCCTCGGCTTCCCGAAAGGCGGATATCCTGAACCACAGGGCGGATACTACTGCGGTGTGGGTTACAAAAACGTCGGTGACATTGGCCGTGCTATTGCAGACGAGCACCTAGACCTCTGCCTCTATGCAGGCATCAATCACGAAGGCATCAACGCCGAGGTGGCTATGGGACAGTGGGAATTCCAGATTTTCGGTAGAGGCTCCAAGCGGGCGGCAGACCAAATCTGGGTTGCCCGATTCCTTCTCGAGCGGCTTGGCGAAGAGTATGGTGTCGATATCAACTATCACTGCAAACCTCTCCAAGGTGACTGGAACGGCTCGGGAATGCACTGTAACTTCTCCACAGAAAAATTGCGGGAGGAAGGCGGTAAGGAATACTTCGACAAACTCATGGCTTCCTTCGAGAAGAATTGCATGGAGCACATCGCAGTCTATGGGCCCGACAACGATCAGCGACTCACCGGACTCCATGAAACCCAGTCCATCGACAAATTCTCTTGGGGAATTGCCGACCGTGGAGCCTCTGTCCGAGTTCCACACTCATTCGCCAAGAACGACTGGAAAGGTTACCTTGAAGACCGCCGTCCGAACTCACAGGGCGACCCCTATGCCATCGCCAGCCGCGTCCTTAAGACAATCGCGGAAGCTGACGAAGCTTAGACCTTCTTAAGATCAAAACTCTCCAACGGTCATCGGAACTCCGGTGACCGTTCTTTGTTTGCGCATACCGAATCAAAAATCCCGCTTTCTCCTCAGATAAAACCATTGAAATTCCGACTAAATAAACCAGCGAACAAACCGATTTATCCCCGCATTAGAGGCCCGATTCTAGGCACAACACCGCAGCTGACTCCCTCCAACCCCTCCGGAAACCGACAAACAATCACTTCACCTTATCCCAGTCTGCTTTGGTTTTTTCATCTTTTTGAAACTCCATCAAAACTTTCCAATCCTCACCCTCTTTGACTAGAAGCGCTTCCAGTTCGATATAAGCGACAACCTCTTTACCATCTTCAACCTGGCTGGCGTATCGAAACATCCCCGTCTCATGAGCGGTGGAATCATCACCCCACCTTTGTCCAAAACGAAAGTCGACGCTCGCTTTCATCTTACCTGATTTCGTGTCATCGAATTCTTTTTTCCACTTCTTTAGAGCCGAGGCCAAGGGATAGCTCTTTTTCCTCTTCCCAGACACCAAAACTCCCGCGGGATGACAAGTGGCGACATATCCTTCAAAATCACCCTGTCCTACGGTTCTTGAAACTTCAGCCCAATAGGCATCAAGCTCTTGTAATCGCTCCCCCTCCTGATCGAGTTCTTTGACTTTAAGATCTCGCCAAACAACCTTTCCACTCTTTGCCTTGTGCACTTGCAGGGCGAAGTAGCCTGATCCATATGTCCCGTCTCCTTTCCAATGAGCGGCCGGGATTCCATTGACCCAGGTCTTTACGGTCTGACCCTTGGCCATGACCGTCACTCGGCTCCAACCCTTTTTATTGAGGGACCCTCTTACTTTTGCATGCTCTTTCAACCAAAGAGGATACCAATATCCGCCACAACTTTGCCCATAAATTCCGCCGGACCAACCCCGAGTATTTTTAATGCCTTCCATTTCGACTTGCGGACCATAAACGGCCTTCTTTTTCTCGCTTTTTGCGCGAAACATAATCCCAGAATTAAGATCATCTTCCCACCTCATCTCACATGTAAAGATGAAGTCACTGTAATCAGTTCGCTTAGTACACAGATAAGTGCTCGGCTCTCCGGGAACACAGGTCCCACGCAGTATTCCATCTTTGTATTCGAAGGTCGACATCCCTCCTTTAAGCTCCCAGCCGGAAAGATCCTTGCCATTCAGCAGAGAGACAAAGCCATCCTCAAGCTCTGGCTCTTTGTCGGTATTCAATAACATCTCGCTAGGTTCCGGAGCATTTTCCTGTTTGGTGTATTTTAAAAACCACGACTTCTGGGAAGGGTCCAACTCACCGGCGAAACACTGCCCTAAGGCAAAGGCCAAAACGGAAAAAATAAGCTCTCTCAAACACACATCAATAGAGATAGCAGAGGTCGGACACACTTACCAGCGCTCAGCGACCACCCGTAGGTATCTGATTTCAGAAGTATCAATATCACTGACCAGACAAACTACAAACTCCTCAATACCATCTTCGAGAATCACACGCTCAACTTCCTCGATTTCCTCGGGGCCAAGGTCTACCCAAGTGCTCATATCAGACGAACCTTCAAATCTGAACCGAGCGTCAACTACAGACGTTGCCATGCGGCAACGAAGCCCAAGATGCTTTTCCCCGTTATCGCCATCAATTAACTCGGGTCGAGGATCCCCTTCATGGTCATCCGACGAATCGGCAGGATCGGTTCCAACGCAATATTCCCAAAATCGGCGATGGTCTTCCAGTCCAGCCTCGCGGTCCACCCAGTCATTCCAAAAATCGAAAGGCTCTTGGGGCTCAATCGTAAGATCCATCTCTCTCTCGATAAGTTGTTCCTTTGCAAAGTGACCTAGGTTCGAATTCAAACAAACCAACCAGTTCCCGCCCGAGATGGGCCCAAGATCGTAATTATGTTCGATCCACATCCCACCGCCCGTGGTATCTGACGGCGGCAATATCGAGATGTCCTCATTGGATCCAGCTGCAACAATTCGCGGTCGAAGAAAGAGAGAAAGTCCGCGTGGCGTGACTTCTCCCCAATCAACAGACCAATCGTCCCTAACAGCCAGCTCTTCGGGAACAAAAAGCCTAGCCCTAGCCGTCCAGCGATCGATTATTCCATCATTCTCGAGTATAAGCTCGGTAGTGTGAGCCGGCTCAGGATCGTCCGGCTCTATCTCCACGGTGAGGTATCCAATGAATGAATCCACCAGCGAGTTACCATGAAGGTCCCTGACCAATTCAGGCTGACTCAGGAGAATTCGGTAGCGACCCCGGTCTCCGGCATCCCAAGATCCGCCCGGAGGATTCATTCGGTAAGTTGCAATAGCCCCGACCGACATGTCAGCCGTGAAATTCAGACTCGTTCGTTCGAGTTCCACAATTTCGCCCTTCCGATTCATGACCGAAAGCACTTGAGCTTCAATTCCATCAAAGACCAGTTCCCCATTATCAAAAAACTCAACCGAAAACTCCAGTGGTTCCTCATTCGCCACAGTCACTGCCGCACCTCGAATCGTGATCTTTGGGGGCTGAAAATCCCGCTGTGGGCCAGCAACAGAAATCCGTGCACCACTAATTACCTCTTTTAAAGAACTGAGCTGATATTGGTAATCACCTGGAAAAAACATCCCTAGACCGATCTGATGTTCAATGACCATGGGAGCCAAAATCCGGACACTTGGATCAATCCATGCCGTCATTTCAGACTCCACTAGGCTTTCTTTTCGGCGGACCTCACCCCAATCCACATGATCTACATATTGGCCGAAAGTCATGCGAATATTCGCTGCAAAAGTGGGATACAAGCCTCGCGTTGGAAGCTGGACGATATCAATCACAACCTCCGATGGCAGCCCATTCACTAGATCAATATTGCCACCACCATTAACAAAAAATTCATCCCTCCCGAGAATTTCGCTGCCGGATTTCAGAGTGACCTCATAATCACCCGGATCAAACATCCCCAATTCGACACGATGGGTGTATGTCGTCAGAACCTGGGGTGAGATCCCATCAAGTTGACCTCCCTCAACCTCCACGCAAAAGCTACCATTTGAAGTTTGCCTCACCTTACCCCAATTGACTTCAACAGGATAAGGAAACGTGACCATCAATGTCGCAATAGCTAACTCGAAAACATCTCCTCCCGGAACACCAGGAGTTGGGAGCATCTCTACCGAAACCTCACCTGACAGAGGCATTACAATCTGCTTCACCTCGCCGATCTTAACCTCAAATGTTCCGGCCAAAGCCATTTCAAAAAAGGAACCATCATTTTTAAGAACCTCATCTCCAGCCAACATCACGGCATATTCACCATTATGCTCCTCAGTCCACCCACCTACGGGGGCAGCCAGTTCATAAATCGCACTCTGCAAAGGAACCGCGGGAATCTCGCCATTTGGGCCAGGAAAAGGAATCAAGTTTCCAACCTTAACAAAAGACACCGAAGAATGGAATCCATTAGCGTTGGTCACCCAGAGATCCGAATGATCAAAGCTTCGCGCAGAAACACCCGAAGGACTCTGGTAGGAAATGAAAATTTGCACCGCCACATCACCAGAATCAGTCACATCGACGACGTTAGCTGCGACCAGATCCCCTATAACCGGCTCGTCAGAAAATCCAGCTAAGACCGAGAGGCCGAAGACCATTGAAATTAGCTTTTTAATTTTGCGTGTCATTGTCTCGCCTAAATCTAATCTAACAACTAGGGCCCTGTCAAACGATGGTGAAATCGTTCTCAAAGCTACAATTTCTCGGACTGTAGCCGTTTCACACTACCTTTAACAGTCACATGAAAATGCCATTCCCCGGCGAATTCCCGGATCGAGAGAATCTCCAATTTTGCTAGAAGATAGATTTCGGTTTCATGATTAAGAAAATCCTTCATCGGCACCCACGGATCGCGGGCCGCGAAATGCTGTCTAAGGGTCTCTAATTGTCCCGCGACCTCATCAGTCGGACGGATCAGCGCCTTCCTTTCATCGAAAATTCGACCGATCCAGCCCGGACCCGCAAGAATCAAAGCGTAGAGTCCCTGGCCAATCTGTCCGTATTCTTGGTTACTCATTCGAGCAAAACGCATCCCGGGCTTCAGGTCAGGCTTTTGAGCAATTCGCTCCCAGTCCTGTGGTCCATGCTTTTTCAGATAGCCATGCCCCAGAACGAATACCCCAATTCCCACCAAGATACAAAAAATGAAGATCGGCAGGTTCAAAGATCGATGGCCGGCAAAAAGGCTCGCGATCACCCAAGCGAACAAAAAGACAACTATAAAAACAGCCGAAGAACCAAGAATCCACAAAACGATACGACCAAGACAAGACAGGTTGTGGCGCCGAATCAGTTTTGGCGTGATAATCACTGGAAGAATCGACATGGCTCCAAAAAGATACGACCTAAAGGCGCCATTTTCTAATCTCGCCACGGAGAAAGGATCTTCAACAGCGCATATCGAAGTTTCACCTTTGGCTCGATTGGCGTAAAAACTTTGAGCGTCTTACCAGTTGGTGAAAAATCAACCATGGTAGAACGCCCCCAAAGCTCTCCGTCGATCTCGACCGGAACATCTTCCTTGCTGGTCACCTTGAGATCCGCTGCCTGAACATATTCCACCGAATCACCATGCGAATGAAGATCAATTCCACCTTTTACCAATCCCTTAAGCGAATCTTTTACAAATTGATAACCGGCTTCTTTAAAAACCACTACGTCCAGCAAGTTATCTGTGTTTGAGGCATTTTTAAAGAGAGGGAACTGGCCGCCATATAGAGAGCCATTTCCCACCAACATTGCCACCCCCTCGAGAACACGTCCATCCGAACAAGTCGCCGTTAATTTAGGAGGCTTAGCACGCAAAACTTTTGAGGCTGCCAAAAGGTAAGCGAATGGCCCCAATCGCTTTTTACTTTCCCAACTTGTCTCTTCAATGACCTGAGCATCAAAACCAACTCCAGCCATTTGCACAAAAGGCACCCCGTTCATCGCGAAGAGATCAACTTCCTCGCTGTGCCCACCATCGATCACCTCCATGGCATTTTCCAGCTTATCGTAAGGAATCCCCATTTCACGTGCGAAGACGTTCATTGTGCCAGTTGGGAAAACACCGAGAGCTGTTTGCGATCCCGCCAAACCTTCAATAACTGCATTCAGGGTGCCATCGCCACCTGCTGCAATCACGAGTTCTTCACTCTCCCGGACAAACTTGCGAGCCAAATCGATGGCCTCTTCCCGGCTCCGCGTCGCATAAATCGTGAAGCGGGTAGCATTCGCCATGATGAACTTCAAGGCTCGGCGCCCCTTCTCACCCTTAGCCCTCGGATTCAAGATTAGAGGATATCTTGTAGGCAATTCACTCATGATTCCGATGCAGGAATAGGGAAGCCCATCTTGTAAAGATGGTCGAGAACCAAAGAAACCGGAAGCCCGATGATATTTTGATAATCGCCCTCAAACTTCTCAATAATGAGCTCGCGGTGCTCCTGCGCAGCATACCCCCCCGCCTTGTCCAAAACATGGACCTTTGACAGGTAGTCCTTGATATCAAGTTCACCAAGCTCCCTGAATTTCACAAAAGAAGTGCTCACAAATTCAGCCCGCTGATCGCCGCAAGAAAGGACTACACCTGTGAGAACCTCGTGAATCCGACCGCTGAAAACCCGCAAATTTTGGGCAGCTTCCTCCAAGTCAATCGGCTTACCATAAATCTTCCCACTTAGGGTCACCACCGTATCGGCCCCAATAACCATCGCCTCCGGTCTTACCACTGAAACAGCCATACACTTGAGGCGGGCATTGGTGAGAGCCAAATCCCGCGGGGAATAGCCATCGCCCGACAATTCGTCCACCTCAGGAGAAATGATTTGAAATGAAAGCCCCGCTTCGCTGAGTAACTCACGCCGTCGCGGTGAACCGGAGGCAAGAATGAGCTCCCATTTAGTCGATCCCTCGGTTAAGCCAATCACATTGATACCCCGATCTTCGGGTGGAAAAGTTATGGTGCGCGCGAGAGGAATCGAACCTCCACGGGGTTGCCCCCACATGAACCTGAATCATGCGCGTCTACCAATTCCGCCACGCACGCAACGGCGGAAAGAAATCACCCCCTTTCTTGATTGGCAATCAAATTTCGTGAAGGAAACGTCCCTCTTTTGGTGAATGGTTTGGAATTTCTCATCGCTTGGTGTCTCATAACTACACATGAAGGTCCTCATCACTGCCGGTCCAACGAAAGAGCCAATCGATCCAGTCCGCTATCTCACAAACCGGTCCTCCGGGAAAATGGGATATGCTCTCGCCGCCGCCGCCGCAAAACGCGGACATTCGGTCCTTTTGATCTCGGGTCCAACCGCTCTAGAGATTCCTGAGGGAGTTGATTACATGCCCATCGAGAGTGCCTCCGAAATGTATCAAGCAGTGGCATCACAAATCGGGAGGCACGAGCTAGCCATTTTTGCGGCTGCTGTCGCCGATTACACCCCTTTCAAAATCGCAGAACAGAAACTCAAAAAAGCTGACGAAGAAATGACAATCACACTCAAACGGACAAAAGACATTCTGGGTTCCGCGCGCGAGGTCATGGGCTTTGAAGGAACCTTGGTTGGCTTCGCCGCCGAAACCGAGGATCACCTCGAGAACGCCCGTGAAAAGTGCCTCAAAAAGGGATGTGATCTTATCATTACAAACGACGTCTCCCGCAGCGACATCGGATTCGATTCTTCAGAAAACGAAGTCACCCTCGTCTACCCCGATCATTCGGAAACCCTGCCACAAGACAGCAAGGAGCATCTGGCATTTCACCTGATCGAGATCATCGAAGAACTTTAGCTATAATTCATACCTCTCGCCGAGTGAGTATCCGTTTCCCGATAATCGCCTCTTAAAAGATGCGCCAGGACCGCCGGAGTTATCGAACATATAATCGGAACCACAATACTTCCGACTTTCTCCCTAGTCCTTTATTTTAGACCAAGCAAAAATAACGGGTCACTTGTATCACCGCAGAGGTCGTCAAAATTTTTGCTCTTTTGAGATTTCAACTTAGAAGCCCGTCTTGATGGACCAACATTAGGGACTCAGACAAAATCATCGCTTCTTAATCTGAATTCGTCATTCTTCGCTCGTGACCGAACTCGAAACTGCCGTCCACGCTGCCAAGGAAGCAGGCAAGCTCCTTCGTGCCAATTTTAGCGAACCCAAGCATGTTGATGAAGCCCTTCACCACGACTTGAAACTCGCACTCGATAAAGAGTCTCAGGAATTGATCACCGGAATCATTCTCGACCAACACCCGGGACATGCCATTTATGGAGAAGAAGGATTGGCCGGAGATCAATCTTCGGCCCACCAATGGATTGTCGACCCGATTGATGGCACGGTAAATTTTTTCTATGGAATCCCCCACTTCTGCATCTCCATCGCCAAACGTGTTGCTGGCGAGCTCGTCCTTGGGGTGATTTACGATCCCATGGTCAACGAGCTATGGACCGTCGAAAAAGGGGGGCCACCTCATCTCAACGGAAACCCGGTTACAGTCAGCAGCCGTGAAAAACTCGAAGAATCCATCCTCTTCGTCGGCTGCGGCAAGGACGAAGAAGCACTGACTACCGGGCTCACTCGTTTTAAGAAAGGATCTCTCAAAGCTCGCAAAATGCGTATGATGGGATCAGCAGCTCTTGGCATGGCCTACATTGCTTGCGGGCGGCTTGATGCTTACATCGAGTCCCGCATCTCACTTTGGGACATTGCCGCCGGTCAGCTGATGATTGAATCGACTGGCGGACACGTTGATCTCGTCCCTCATGACAACAATCCAGATGTCTACTCGATCGTAGCCACCAATGGAAAAATCCCTATCGAAGAAATCTTATGATCCGCTCAGGTATTGGATATGACGTCCACCAATTTGCCGAAGGCCGCCCTTTGATTCTGGGTGGAGTTAAAATCCCACACACCCACGGGCTCGACGGGCATTCGGACGCCGATGTCCTCAGTCATGCGATTGCTGATGCCATTCTTGGTGCGCTTGGTCTTCCTGACATTGGCTACTATTTCCCTCCAGGTGACGAGTCTTGCAAAGACATCTGCTCACTGCGCATCCTCGAAAAGTGCGCATCGTTATGCGGAGAGCACGACTATAAATTAATGAATATTGATTCCTCCTTGGTTGCCGAAGCCCCAAAAGTCCTACCCCATGCTGCCGCTATGAAACAGAATATCGCCAAATCGTTGGGACTGACTCCTGCTGAAATAGGGATCAAGGCAACTACTAACGAGACGATGGGATTCGTGGGCCGCAACGAAGGGATGGCGGCATTTGCCACCGCCCTTATCGTTAAGAACGACTTTCTCAAATAAGCCGATCAGTTAAAGTGCCAGGTCGTAACTGCGGCCACTCTTACCTTCCCGCCAATCTATAAAGGCTTGATTAGCGACGGAGACTCCACCAATCGTGGGGTAATTCCCAGTGAAGTACCAATCACCGGACTCAGCCGCATTAATGGACTTGTGTAAGTTCTCAACTGTCTGGTAGATCACCTCGACTTCTCCATGCCAGTCGATGTCTTCCGGATAAACGATTTGGGCGATCTCTGCAGAAATTTCCTCATTTGTATATCCAGCATAAAGCTTTTGAACAGCGTTGATCCGATCTTCGCTGGGCTTTTCCATCTCGGCTTTACAGTCCCGATAGACCTCTTCGATGAGGGCAGAATTGCCTGAGCGTTTGATCAAGTTGATCGTTGCCTGAAACGCGATAAACTTTCCCAACTCCGACATATCGATACCGTAACAATCCGGATAGCGGATCTGCGGTGCTGTCGAACAAATGACAATCTTGCCTGGTTTCGTTCGAGCAAGAATTTTTAGAATTGATTGCTTTAAAGTTGTCCCCCTAACAATGGAATCATCGAGGACAACCAGCTTTCCTCCTTCGGGAACAATTCCGTAGGTGATATCGTAAACATGCGAGACCAATTGATTGCGACCACTTTCCTGTGAAATAAAAGTCCGCAACTTAATATCTTTATGCGCAATTTTTTCGCCCACCGGCCAATTTCGCATAATCAGCTCGTCGACCTTTGCTTCATCAAGCTCACCGGCATTCAAGGCACTCAACACATCGCTACGAACCATTTTACGTCGATAAAGTCGCAAACCATCCATCAAGCCATAATAAGCAGTCTCTGCGGTGTTCGGAACAAATGAGAAAACAGAATTCTGGAAATCATAATCAATGGACTCAACAACTTGCTGAACCAAGGCAGATCCCATAGCCTTGCGCTCACGATAAATTTCCGGGTCATTTCCACGCGAAAAATAAATCCGCTCAAAAGAGCAGGGCTGCGGTTTAATCTCTTCGGCAAAACGCTCCGACTGATGATCCCCATTATTCTTGATCGTCATCACCATACCCGGATCAAGCTCGGTCACCTGATCTTGCTCAGCCTCAAAGACTGTCATCAGCGGAACTCGTTCGCTGGCAAAGGCAATGACTTCATCTGTCTCGTAATAGTAGCATGGACGAATCCCGTGAGGATCACGCATCACAAAAAGATCTCCATTCCCAACCACTCCCGAGATACAATAACCGCCATCCCAGCCTTTTGCAGATTCAGCAACAATATGAGCCAGATTCAGGCGTGCTGAAATCTTCTCCGCAGTGTGATCCCCAGGAATCCCCTCATCGCGTAATTCATGGTAAATATCGGTATGGGCCTCATCGAGATGAAAACCAATTTCTTCTAATACCGTTTGGGTATCGGTTCCATAAACCGGATGCTGACCACGATCCTCCATGCGCTGGTTCAGTTCATTGGTGTTGGTCATGTTGAAATTCCCCATCACCATGAGAGTGCGTGTGGGCCAATTACTTCGTCGCAAATAAGGATGGCATGAGCCATCATCAAATTGCCCAGAGGTTCCGTAGCGGAGGTGCCCCATGTAAACATCTCCCGCAAAGTCAAAACGCCGGCGAAGATCCTCGGGATCGTTTTCGTTAATCTCTCCCTTGCGATGCTTTTTGCTCAGATCCTTTAGCTCGGATCGAAAAAGCTTCGCAAGAGACTCCTTTTTAGAATCCCGACGTCGGAAAATATAGGGTTGCCCGGGCGGCATTCCAATCTTTGCACAACCAATTCCCACTCCATCTTGGCCACGGTTGTGCTGCTTCTCCATAAGAAGAAAGAGTTTGTTGAAGCCCCAAAGCGCGGAACCATATTTATCCTGATAATATGCCAACGGTTTCTTGAGGCGAACCACGGCAATGCCGCATTCGTGGGTGAGACGGTCACTCATAAGTAATTTGGGACTAGGATTGAACATTAACGGTGACACCGTCACCCGAGCGTACCTTCCCAAGGACCCTGCCTCCCGGTCCAGCAGAACAGGCTGCATCAACATTTTCAGGACTCACAATCGCCACCCATCCGATTCCCATGTTAAAAGCATTAAACCGATCTTCCGGATCCGTGTGGGCAAGCAGTTTTTGAACCGGTTCATTTTCCCAAAACGGGATAGTCAGATCAGCTCCCATCCCTCTGAAGAGCCGCTCGAGGTTCTCGGGGAGTCCACCTCCTGTGATGTGGGCAAAGGCTTTGGCGCGCGGCCCATTCCCCTTAAAAGCATTTGTCACATCATGGTAAAGTCGTGTGGGAGCGAGCATTGCCTTAATTTCCTCGTCACTGAACTCAGAGCCATGTTCTGCAAGAATCCGACGGCAAAGACTCCAACCATTGGCATGAAAACCATCAGAAGCATAGCCGATCAAAAAATCCCCTTCCTGAATAGTTTCGGGTTGAATCAAATCTTCCTTTTCAACCGCACCGACACAGAACCCCGAAAGCTCAACAACATCGGGAGGAACCAGGCCCGGCATTTCAGCGGTCTCGCCACCAGCCAAGATGCAACCGCAGTCTTCGAGGTAGTCACACATCCCAGAAATCAATCGCTTGATGCGTTCCGGATGAAGTTTCTCAATCCCAATGTAATCAAGAAAGAGCAGTGGATCACCACCGGTGGTAATGATATCGTTCACACTCATCGCGATTAGGTCTTTCCCAGCCTCGGCTTCCATCCCGTATTCAAGAAGAAGTTCCAGTTTGGTTCCAACCCCGTCACATCCCGTCACAATGACCGGATTTTCATAATCAGTCAGGTCAAATGCCGCAGCAAAAAGACCAAACGAGTTATAAAGCTGACGCTGCTTTTGAGTGCGGGAGACATCCGCCTTAATTTCGTTGACCAAAGCCGCGGCGGCCCGGGTATCAACTCCTGCTTCCTGGTAAGTAACCTTTTTACCCATGCGCTGGCATTGTTGTAATCTCCCCATCTCAATCGTCACGCCTTTTCCTCGTCATTTCACCTTTCAATGTGCATTTTGAGTAAAACTACGGCAAATCGAACCGTAAACAGCCAATGAAAACCTTAATTCTATCTTTAGTGCTCGGCCTTTCAGCCACCGCTGAACCGGCTTGGCTCGATGCAATAAACATCCCTAAAAAAGCGCCTCTTAGGCAGATTTCACCTACTAAGCTTGAATATGTGATTAGCTTTAACGGCAAAGGAAAAGCTGGCACTTTTAGTATTCTCTTCGGTGAAAAAGCTCCACGCTACCCAAAACATTTCCTTGTCCGCGCTCATGGTGGGAGCACTGGATGGGCCCAAACGCTCTTTCCCTACCAATTCCACTATCTCAGTTTCCTAAATCCCAAAACCCTCCGCCCCACCAAATTCGTAGGGACCGAGAGGGAGGGCTCGAAAGTTACCGCGCTTCACTACCGCTTCGATTCCAAAGGGGTCTCTGGCACCAAAAAGAAAACCGAGAATGACGAAACTCAAACTGAAGCTTCAAATTTTTCTTACCCTTACTCCCTTGGTCTTTTCAGCGGACTCCTGCAAATTCGCAGTCTCCCACTCAAGGATAATGATGAATTAGTGATGGCCTTGCACCCTGTAACCACCCCTTATCTGACTAAAATTACGGTCCTTGGTCGAGAAGTCCATCTGGGGAGAAAGTGCATCAAACTCAGTATAGGTGCCGAAAAAATCGAAGTCGACATGTCTCTCAAACATGAAGATGACCCTAAAACAGCAAGCATTTGGTTATCTGACGATGATTGGCGGATCCCCATCGAGATGAGAGGTGAAATGCCGATCGGGCCCGTGAGAGTATTTCTGACCAAGCACGAGAACCTCTAGCCCCTCCGCAAATACGAGAGCTTCTCCACGACAACTAGGTAAGCTCTTTTTTCACCCGGGTCGATTCGCCCTATTTGTCGGTCACCGCGCCCTCGCTCGCACTCGTCACCAACTTCGCATATTTCGCCAAAACTCCGCGAGTGTAACGGGGCTCGGGTTGGACCCACTTCGAACGACGGGCATCAAGATCGGCGTCAGTAAAGATTTCATTTTTCTCCGCATTGATGGTGATGGTATCGCCCTCCTCAAGCAGCCCAATCGGACCACCCTCGAAAGCTTCTGGCGTGATGTGACCGACCACAAATCCATGACTACCACCCGAGAACCGCCCATCAGTAATTAGAGCAACCTTATCCCCAAGACCACGTCCCATAACGGCAGCGGTTGGCCCAAGCATTTCGCGCATACCCGGCCCTCCTTTGGGGCCTTCACGGCGAATAACAATAACATCTCCAGCCTCAATTTTTCCGCTCAGAATGGCTTTCATTCCTTCTTCCTCCGAATCAAAGACGCGAGCTCGCCCCGTGAACGAAAGCCCTTCTTTGCCTGAAATTTTCGCGACCGAACCGGTTGGAGCGAGATTGCCATAAAGAATTCGCAGGTGGCTGTCCTTCTTGACTGGATTATCAATCGAACGAACAACATCCTGCCCCTCCGGAAACTCTAGTGGCGAATTAGCGAGATTTTCGGCCATCGTCTTACCGGTCACAGTCAGGCAGTCCCCATGAAGGAGGCCTTCCTTAAGGAGCAATTTCATCAGAGGAATCAATCCCCCGATCCTCACCATTTCAGCCATCACATATTTACCGCTGGGTTTGAGATCAGCCAGAACTGGAACCCTTCGCCCGATCTCGGTAAAGTCATCGATTGAAAGCTCGACATCGGCCGCATGAGCCATCGCCAGTAAGTGAAGAACGGCGTTAGTTGAACCCCCAAGGGTAATCACAACCGTGATGGCATTTTCGAATGCTTTTCGGGTCATAATATCCCGCGGCTTAATCCCCTTCTCCAGCAAATGAAGCACAGCTGCTCCAGCATCGAATGAATCCCGCTTTTTATCATCGCTGATGGCAGCTTGGGCTGAACTATTTGGAAGACTCATTCCGAGTGCCTCAATGGCACTCGCCATGGTGTTGGCGGTATACATCCCGCCACAAGAACCCGGTCCGGGAATTGCTTCCTCCTCGACCTTCTGGAGTTCCTCGTCGGAGAACTCACCGCTGGCGTGCTTCCCCACCGCTTCAAAAACCGAAACGATATCAAGCTCCTTTTCTTCCCCCTTCAAAGTCGCACAGCCCGGCAGAATCGTGCCGCCATAAACAAAAACCGAAGGCCGGTTCATTCGGGCCATCGCAATGATACAGGCAGGCATATTTTTATCACAACCGCCGATCGCCACGTAGCCGTCCATTCCTTCGCAGCCCACCACCGTCTCGATGGAGTCAGCAATGACTTCCCGGCTCACCAGCGAATACTTCATACCCTCAGTCCCCATCGAAATTCCGTCGGAAATCGTGATCGTATTGAAAATGACAGACTTTCCGCCGGCTGCGTCGATTCCATTAGCAGATTCAGTGGCGAGACCATCAATATGAAAATTACAGGGCGTCACCTGACTCCAGGTTGAAGCCACTCCGACCTTAGGTTTCTTGAAATCATTCTTATCAAAACCCACCGGATAAAGCATCGCCCGGCTAGGGGCACGATCCGGACCATCGAGCACCTTGGACGAAAATTCACGCATATTTGGACTGTCACACATGTTAAATGGGACTCTTCCTTTCCGCACTCAAAACTTCAAGCCTGATCGACTCAATGGCCCAGCCTTTCGCTGATTTCCATCCTGACGAGGCTCTTTCTGCGTCTCCAAGCAATTTTCGTTGGCTGGCTCTTGCTCTTGAAGAGTTCTTACGCTACCGCAGTCTCGTTATGCCAAGCCGAGTTCTGGTTTCCGACCCCATCTCCGAAAAAGGTGTTGAGCTTCTCAATGCCCATCCCGATATCACTGCCGACTTCAAAATCGGGCTACCTCCCGAAGAACTCCTTTCCATCATCGGTGAATACGATGCTCTAATCGTTCGCTCCCAGACCAAAGTCACCCCCGAGGTTTTCGCAGCAGCCACCAAGCTAAAAGCAGTGGGTCGCGCCGGAGTTGGTGTCGACAACATCAACCGCGATGCCGCCAACTCTCATGGAGTCATCGTGATGAACACCCCCACCGGCAACACTATTTCCACCGCCGAGCACGCCTTCACCTTGATGTGTGCTACTGCCCGAAACATTGCGCTTGGACACGCCGGAGTCATCGGCGGAGACTTTAAGTCAGCCCGCAAAGCCTATCAGGGGATCGAATTAAATGGTAAAACGCTCGCTATCATCGGCATGGGCCGGATCGGTTCTGAATTCGCGAAACGCGCCCAGGCTTTTAACATGAAAATCGTTGCCTTTGATCCTTTCCTAACCCAATCGCGTGCTGACGAAATGAAGGTCTCACTCGCAAGTACTCCCGACGAAGCTCTCACAGGTGCCGATGTCGTTACGCTCCACGTTCCGATGACGGAAGAAACCCGCCATATTCTCAATGCCGAGCGTCTTTCGCTAATGAATCAGGGAGCCCTCGTTATCAACTGCGCCCGCGGCGGCCTCATCGATGAAGTCGCCCTTAAAGCAGCCATCGACACCGGCCACATCGCAGGCTGCGGGCTTGATGTCTTTGAAGAGGAACCGCCTTCTTCCGAACACCCTCTTTTCACCCTCGACAAGCACATCAGCTTCACTCCCCACCTCGGAGCATCGACTAACGAGGCTCAGGAAAACGTTGGCATTCAGGTTGCCGAACAAATTCGAGACTTTTGCGCAACTGGTGAAATCCGAAACGCCATCAACATGCCCTCGATGGATGCCACCGCACTTAATGAACTCGGTTGCTACATCGATATCGCAAGCGGCCTTGGCAAGCTCCTCGCCAAAATTGGCCCGGATAATCCCGATTCCCTCCGGATCTCCTATCACGGTCCCATTTCAAAAAAGGACACCGCTCTTATTTCGCGCAGCGTTCTCACCAGCTTTTTGGAGGCCGCACGTAATGACGGACAAGTTAACATCGTCAACTCTCCCGCCATAGCCAAGGAGATGGGGCTCGAGACCATTGAGTCAACAATCAACGCCGCCACCGAATACAGCGAACTTGTTATCGCTGAGCTCAAGAAGGGAGACCTTAGTTACCGCGTTTCGGGTACCGTAATCGGAAAATCTCCGCGTATCGTTGAGATCGATAGGCTTTATGTCGACATCAACATCAAGGGGCACTTCCTCGTCGTCAAAAATGACGACCGCCCTGGCATGGTCGGATTGATCGGAACCGAGCTTGGCAATGCCAAAGCCAATATTGCCAATCTTTCTCTGGGACGCAACAGCTCGGAAGGAAGCGCACTCACCGTGATCGAACTGGATTCTCCACTCAAATCATCGGTCATGTCAACAATCCGGCAGACCGAAGGAGTGATCTACGCGACCGGAGTCACTCTTTAAGTGAGCCAAGCAGCACTCCCCTTGCGCAACCCTGCCAATCGAATCAGCTCAAGGAAAGTTTCCTATAACTTCTAAAGTCGGGGCCCAATTTTCGAGCCTAAGATATCAGTATCGACGGAACGGCCACCCATACTTTCAATACACTCCAAGCGGTCACAACAGTCATTTATCTCTTGGATCGCATGCTCATTAATGCGGAGCTAGCTGCGATCAGCGCCCGTCAAGAATCGGTGCAAGCTTACGCGCCGTTTCGACCGGCCAAGCACTCTTGGGGGTGAAAATCGCTGCGTCGAGCGACTTGTGCTCAGGCCAATGTGGCTCCATCGGAATTTCGCAAATCGCGCGCTTGATGATTCGGGCACTCATTTTGGCGTTAGCCGCAAGGTGCTCCACCACCGAACTTGCCTCAACGGTTTCCTCACCTTCCCTCCAGCAATCGTAATCCGTTACCATTCCCAGGGTCGCAAGAGCGATCTCGGCTTCACGCGCAAGCTTCGCCTCCGGAAGATTAGTCATTCCTATAATATCAAAGCCAAAGTGCCGATAGTAGTGCGATTCCGACTTGGTAGAAAAGGCAGGTCCATCCATACAAACATAAGTTCCGCGATCGTGAAGATCAGCGCCTTCGGCTCGTCCGGCCTCCGCCAAAATCGAGCGCAATCCAGCGCTAATGGGCTCGGCAAAACCAACGTGAGCAACAATCCCCTCGCCAAAAAATGTATTGTTTGCCCGCTGGCTAGTTCGGTCGAAATATTGATCCGGAAGAACGACCGAGCGAGGCGAGTAATCCTCCTTCAAGCTGCCAACCGCAGTTGCGCAAATCACCCAGCGCACCCCGACCGAGCGAAGCGCCCAAAAGTTGGCCCGATGATTCACCTCGGTCGGAAGGATGGTATGATTTTGTCCATGCCGGGAAAGGAACCAAACTTGCCGGCCTTTGAATATACCACCGACCAACACGTCCGAGGGATTACCAAAGGGTGTTTTAACTCGGCGCTCCTCAACATCTTCAAGTCCCTCAAACCCGGAAACCCCACTCCCCCCGATGATTCCAATTGCGGCACTCATCATTTACTAGTTTTACGTGCGAAGAATTCAGTCACTAAAATCAAAACAACCCCTATTACAACCGCTCCCAACTGAAACCATGCCTCGCTAGTCCCTAGATCCGGAATGTGCCAGTTCTCAAAGCCGACGATTTTATCCTCAGGACCATCCTTTTTTTCGATCGTCTCCAGAACCTTGTCTTTCCAAGGCCAAATGATGACGAGAGATCCAGCAACAAATCCGGTGATCGTTCCGATTGCCTTGTCATGGTGCTCGCGGAATAACCAGCTCAAGAATCGCGAGAGAGCCAACAGTCCCACCACCGCTCCAATACTCACCGGAAGAATGACTGAAAACACGACACTTAAATCTCCCGAAGTCAGGGCATTCACCGAACTCAGCACCAATCGATAGTTCCCCATCAGAAGAAGAACAAAAGAACCACTTAAACCCGGAATAATCATGCTACACATGGCAGCCACACCACAAAGCATGAGATAAACGAAATCCTTATTTGCGGAAGCCGGAGTGAGAAAGGCCATGGAAACAGCAATCGCCGCCCCAATGAAAAACACGGTGATGACGTCGGAGCCCCAGCGTTTAACATCCCTACCTACGGATGGAATGGAAGCCGCAATTAACCCAAAAAAGACCGACCAGATCAATTTGGGATGATTCTTAAATTGATACTCCAGCACTTGAGCCAAAGTCACTATGCTTATCGCGACACCCAGCAAAAGAGCCGTCAGAAAAAGACCATCAACCTTCTTCCAAAGCGCACCAAACTTTAACCCAACTCCAAGCTTCAACGCCTCGGCATCAAAGGACTTGAGTGCATCGATAAGACGCTCGTAAATACCGGTGATGAGCGCAATCGTCCCCCCAGAAACGCCCGGCACTACATTGGCCGCCCCCATCGCAAATCCCTTCAGGAAAATAGCCAGTTCGTCTTTCATTAATTGGCAAACAGGAGTTACTGGTGATTGTCGATGATGGCATTAAAGGTCGGACTTGGTCGCATCGCTTCAACCAGCTTCGCTACATCTGGCGAGTAGTAGCCTCCAATATCAACCGATTGCCCCTGCACACTATTCAACTCAGACACGATTGCCTCTTCGTTAGATAAGAGTTTTTCAGAAAGCGGCTTAAATTGTTCAGCGAGCGACACCGAATCCGTCTGCTCTGCGAGTGCCTTTGACCAATAAAGAGCGAGATAAAAGTGGCTCCCACGGTTATCAAGCTGCCCACTCTTCCGCAGTGGGCTCTTGTTATTGAGAAGAACCGCCGTGGTAGCATCATCAAGAGTTGCACCTAGAATCTTAGCCTCATCAGAACCGATATGTTCCAACGAAACTGCAAGCGCAAGGAACTCGCCCAGCGAATCCCAGCGCAAGTGGTTCTCTTGCACGAATTGTTGCACATGTTTTGGTGCTGAACCACCAGCTCCGGTTTCAAAAAGTCCGCCGCCATTCATAAGCGGAACAATCGAGAGCATCTTGGCACTCGTTCCCACTTCAAGAATCGGAAACAAGTCTGTGAGATAATCTCGGAGGACGTTACCAGTCACAGAGATCGTTTCTCCCCCAGCTTTGAGCCGCTCTAGAGAAATTTCGGCAGCTTCTAGAGGACTCAGAATCCGGAGATCCAAGCCTTCGATGTCGTGATCACCGAGATAATTACCAACTTTCCCAATGAGCTGAGCATCATGGGCTCGGTTTTCATCGAGCCAAAATATTGATGGAGAACCGGTGGCACGAGCGCGATTGACCGCGAGTTTCACCCAATCCTGAATGGGAGCGTCCTTTGTCTGACAAGCACGCCAGATGTCTCCTTCACCCACTTCATGCTCCATCAAAGCTTCGCCAGAGGAGTTGATAACCCGAACGGTTCCAGCAGATTCAATTTCAAAAGTTTTATCGTGAGAACCATACTCTTCGGCTTTCTGAGCCATTAAGCCAACGTTGGGAACAGTTCCCATGGTAGTGGGGTCGAAAGCTCCATTCTTCTTGCAAAAGTCGATAGTCGCCTGGTAGACGCCGGCATAAGAACTATCGGGGATCACCGCCAGAGTATCGCGAACCTTACCATCCTCATCCCACATCTGGCCGGAATTGCGGATCATAGCAGGCATGGAAGCATCGATGATGACGTCACTTGGAACGTGCAGATTAGTAATCCCTCGATCCGAATCCACCATCGCAAGATCAGGCCCTTTTGCGATAGCGGCTGCGATATCCCCTTCAATCGCTGCTTTTTGATCAACCGAAAGGCTATCGATTTTAGCAACGAGATCGCCGAAGCCATTTTTAAAATCGATTTCAAGCCCCTCAAGAACCTCAGCGTGTTTTTCGAGGAGATCCTTGAAGTAAACCTCGACCGCGTGACCAAAAATGATTGGGTCGGAGATTTTCATCATGGTAGCCTTCATATGAAGAGAAAAGAGAACCCCTTCCTCCTTGGCCGCCACTTTTTGTTCTTCCAGGAATCGGATAAGCGAGGACTTACTCATGCAAGTTGAGTCGATGATCTCGCCTGCCTGAAGCACAATCCCCTCTTTCAAAACGGTCACGGTTCCGTCAGAGGAGGTGTGCTCAATCTTGACCGATGTGGCATCCTCAATCGTCACCGATTTCTCGTTTGAGGCAAAATCGCCCGCCGCCATGGTGGCAACGCGGGTTTTGGAATCTGCATTCCAGGTTCCCATCGAATGAGGGTTGGCTTTGGCATATTCCTTCACAGCCTTCGGAGCACGACGGTCTGAATTGCCCTCGCGAAGGACAGGATTCACAGCACTTCCTTTCACCTTGTCGTATCGCCCCTTAATCTCTTCCTCATCGGGAGTTGCAGGATTCTCAGGGTAATCAGGCAACGCAACACCCTGCTCCTGCAATTCAGAAATCGTAGCCACCAACTGAGGAACTGAAGCACTAATATTAGGCAATTTAATGATATTCGCCTCGGCTGTTTTTGCCAACTCACCAAGCTCCGCAAGGTGATCCCCGATGCGTTGATTCTCAGGAAGGCGATCAGCAAAAACTGCGATAATCCGCCCAGCCAAAGAGATGTCGCGAGTCTCAATTTTAATTCCCGAAGATTTGGTGAAGGCCCTGATAATAGGCAAAAGAGACTGGGTCGCTAAAAATGGAGCCTCATCGGTTTTGGTGTAAATAATGGTTGGCTGGAACATGGCTTTGCTCTTAGGGGAAAGAGGGCCTGCGGTCAATGCCCTGTCCACCACGAAAAAAATCAGATAGCCTTCACTTATGCCCCTTTTCGGAACTGTTCATGGACTCACCCTCATCGTGATTACCTTGATTGCCGGGCTCTGTATTCGGGAGGGAAAACGAGGCCTCGTCTGGCCGCGCGCAACGCTTGCCTTTATCTGCCTCTCGGTTTTCCCCATTAATCAACTAGCCCTCATCGGCGTGGATTTTGAAGCACCTCTCGAAAGGTTTATTCCCTTTCATCTTTGCGACATCGCCGCGATGACCGCCGGATTCGGAATCTTAACCCGAAATCCACTTCTTTGTGAGCTCACCTACTGCTGGGGTCTAGCTGGAACGATTCAAGCATTGATCACCCCTAATCTGATCCTAGATTTTCCCCACCCCTTCTTCTGGAGTTTTTTCATTCAGCACGGAGTCATTGTCATCGTCGCACTCTACCTTCCGCTCGCAATGGGATGGAAACCCCGTAATGGAGTCGTCCCACGCGTATTTTTCTGGAATCAGGTCTATTTTATTACGGCTTTGACCGCAAATTCGACTCTTGGGACCAACTTTGGGTTTCTGGCCCGGAAACCGAAGACTGCTTCACTTCTTGATCACCTCGGAGATTGGCCTCTTTACCTCCTATGGCTCCAACTTCTAGCCATTCTTCTCATGACCCTTCTTTTTTTACCGTTTCGAAGATCAATAAACATTTGGCGGCTGAACGGAATCGGAGTAAATCCCAAGCATGAGTGAAGCAGGAAGGCCCGTGAAAAAGAAAAGAGTCAACGTGCGTCGTCCCGACGTCATGACTCTCGTTCAAGAAGAGGTTGAAAAACACTACCACTCACCCATCGTCGATAAACTCCGGGAGAAGGGCGGCTCGTTAACGATTGGCAAAACCACCATGCGGCTCGCTGAACAGTTTGGATTTTGCTACGGAGTGGAACGAGCCATTGATCTCGCTTATGCCTCTCGCCGGGTTTTTCCAGATCAGCGAATCTTTTTGATTGGCGAAATCATTCACAACCCCGAGGTGAATCGCCAACTCACAGACATGAACATCGTGTCCTTACCCTGGAAGGAACTTACCGAGGAATACGATGACCTAACCGAAGAAGATGTTGTTATTGTTCCTGCTTTTGGAGCACCAACCTCCTTTACCGAAAAAATCGAGCAGCAGGGCTGTCATATTATCGATACAACTTGCGGCGATGTCATGAAGGTCTGGCGACGGGTTCGGACTTACGCAAAAACCGGCGTAACTTCATTAATTCACGGCAAACGTGATCACGAAGAAACTCGCGCTACAGCTTCCCGCGCGACCGGCAATGACGGCAAAGGACACTATCTTATCGTTCTGACACTCGAGGAAACCGAATACGTTTGTAACTTCATCCGAAACGGAGGCAATCCATCTGAGTTTCTTGCAAAATTTGACAAAGCCGTTTCTGATGATTTTGACCCAAGCGTTCACCTCAGAGAAATTGGGGTTGCTAACCAAACCACGATGCTCAAAAGCGAGACCGAAGAGATTCAACGCCGGATCCGCCAATCCATCACCGATCGCGATGGTAACGCTGAGAATTTTCAGATGTTCGACACTATTTGTGGAGCCACACAGGAGCGGCAGGATGCCCTTTTCGATATGCTCAACAAACCTATGGATCTTCTTCTCGTTGTGGGTGGTTACAATAGCTCCAACACCACGCACCTTGTCGAAATTGGCAACGAAAACCTTCCTACCTATTTCATCAGGGAAGCCTCTTGTCTGGAATCACTCGAGACCGTAGTTCACTTCGACATCGAAAAAAAGGTAGAAGCGCCCACGCCCAACGTCCTCTTAGGCTTCGACAATGAAGAGGCCACCATTGGTATCACCGCCGGAGCCTCCTGCCCCGCCAACCTAATCGAAGAAGCCATCGTCCGCGTCCTAGCCCTTCGTGGCATCTCCAGAGAGACCATCGAAAAGGCATAGCTTTGGCCTAGGAGAAGAGATCTAGCAGTTCTTCTTTCTCGAGCCCCGGAACGAGAGCAGATTCTCCATCGAGAACTGCTTCCATCATCTTTTTTTTCTCCTCTTGAAGCGCCAGGATCTTTTCCTCGACTGTGCCTCTAGTGATTAATTTGTAGCTGGTCACAACACTCTTTTGGCCAATCCGATGAGCCCGGTCAGTGGCTTGCGCTTCAACTGCCGGGTTCCACCACGGGTCGAGGTGAATCACGGTATCAGCTGCGGTGAGATTCAAGCCAACTCCACCAGCTTTCAGCGAAATTAAAAAGACCGGAGCTTTTCCTTCCTGGAATCGTTCTACCACTTCACCACGCCTCTTAGTGGAGCCATCAAGATAACAATAATCCCACTGGTTGCTGAGGAGAATAGGAACGACACCTTGAAGAAGTTGCACAAATTGACTGAAGACCAAAACCCGATGCCCTCCTGCAATCGCTTCAGTGAGAAGTCCCTCAAGTTCCTCAAGTTTCACGCCAGCATCTTTATCCTCAACCTTAAGTCCGGGCAAAAGTCGCAAGTCACAACAGGCCTGTCGAAGTCGCAGCAAGGCAGTTAGCGCCACCATTCGCTTGCGACCATCAGCAGCAGCTTCAACTTGCGCACGACTCTCCTGCAAAAGCTGGCGATAGATCGTTTGCTGCTGCGGAGCGAGTTCACAGTAGCGCACTTGCTCAATTCGATCTGGCAGATCCTGCGCAACATCTTTTTTTAAACGACGAAGCACCACAGGCTTTAGCTTTCGAGCGAGACGGCGAGCCAGAGACGGGGCACCCCCTTTCCGCAGCGGCTTTTCGAACCGGTCAAGAAATGGCTTCCTTGGCCCTAGATAACCTGGAAGCGCAAACTCCATAATGGACCAAAGATCCTGCAATGAATTTTCGACCGGAGTTCCGGAGAGCGCAAATCGATGCTTCGCATTCAAGCGATGTGCCGCCTTTGAAATTTGAGCCTCTGGGTTTTTGATTTTCTGGGCCTCGTCCAGAATTGCGATTTCGAATTCGAAAGCTTGAAATTTCTCACTATCGATTCGAAGAATTGCATAACTCGTAATCACGACATCCACCTCTGGAATCGCGCCTCGGCTTCCACCCACATGGAGCGCAATCGTCAACTCAGGAACCCACTTCTTACACTCAGCGGCCCAATTCGAGACGAGAGAGGACGGACAAACTACTAACCCCGAACCTCCTCTTTCCGCAATAAAGGTAAGCGTCTGGAGAGTTTTACCGAGACCCATATCATCAGCCAAAATCCCGCCCATTTCCAACTCACTGAGTCGATACATCCACTTGACCCCGGTCTCCTGATAAGGTCGTAGATAATCGGGCAGATCTAGATCGATTTCCGGATCCTCTTTAATTGTCATCCCAAAATCACGGGCACTCGTTTTAAGGAAGGCTGCTTGCTTCGAATTCACCTCAAAAATTCCGGGCGAATTTTGAAGGGCTTCCGAGTCAGTGAGAGTCTCATTAACCTCCTCGATGAAGGCGGAATCAATGACCGCAATCTTCCCCTTTCCAAAAGCATGCTCGGCGCTTCCCATCCGAAGCATTCGCTGCACCTGCCCCGAAGGAAGTTCCTCACCCTCAACTTGATATTTTGCCTCTACCGAAAACCAGTCGCGACCACTATCTTGCCACTCCCAATCAGGACGGACAGCGACCACTTGCTTCGCGGCAGCGTGGAACCGCTCGCCTTTTTCCACTATCCATTGTGTGGGTAATTCTGCAAAAGCATGAAACTTAAGAATCTCCTCACGATCTCGTAGCGCCATCCTCCCACCTTTCGCAGGCCCTTCAAAACCCCACGCCGAAAAGAAGTCGATAACAGTCTGTTCCTTGGTTAAACTTGTAAAAAAATCCCCCACCAATTGCGGCTCACCGTTTTCGCAAGAGCTTTTTGTACCGTTATAACGAAATTCCAGCCGAGCCTCCAAATGCCGCAACGACCCTTCAAGAACGATCGTAACATGAGGCGTTCCTTCCTCAGGCAAAGTCTCCCACAAACCATCGGGAACTTCGAACCATTGTTCTAGCTCAGCCAGCGTGTAGCGGGCCTCCGCCGCACTGACCCGCATCCCTTGTATGAGCAATGGATACAAGCGTATCGGAAGCCCCGGGGCAATTGGTTTAAATTTGGATTCAGACAGTTCCCATAGCCCGAGATTCCCAGGTTCCACGAAGATTCGTTCGCCTTTCAAATTTAGCTTCCGGCGCAAGGCTTTTGCTTGAATCGAAGCCAATGATTTCTTTCCAAAGAACACCTGCGGATGCCCCACCAAACTTTCTAGAAGCTGCCCGAAACTCCCTTGAGCAAGATTCACAATACCCGGAGCTTCGCCCGGAAACAATTCGCGGAGCACCCGCCAGAGCTCCTCGTCATGCCCCTCGATATAAAAGGGACCTTCTGGCAAGGCGCTTAACAAACTTTCTTCACCATCAAGAACCGCGCCAAACCCCGTCATGAGTTGTCCACGCTGCCAGGAGGTTTCCACCTTCAGAGGAAGCATGACTTGCAGAGAAAGTGGCCTACCTTCGTCCGACAATTTTGGCCAACGATCCTCGACCGGGGCATCCAATACCTCGACGACTCTCTGATGAGGATCAATAACCTCCAAACCGATCGCCATAATATGCGCACAAACGCGGCCATCGCGACGCACCATCATACAGGTGCAGTGGTTTTCCATGTGAGTCCTCGAAATAATCTCCATGCTCACCTTGTTCATTCTCCCACCAACCCGGGTTTCTCCAGAGAGAACTCCGCCCTGATATTGAGCTGAATTAACTCCACCCTGACGATGAATCGCACGGGCTTTCTTCATCTCGACGTGCCCGCCCGCATCCATCAGAAGGTCACGGGTCAACTCAAGATGGCTCATAACATTAAGCCAATGCTCAGTCGAGGTTCAGATGTGTCGGAACCGCGACGACCTCCATTCCAGCTGCACGTGCTGCAATAATTCCAGATCGAGCGTCCTCAAATACGACACAGTCCTTGGGATCAACCCCGATTCGTGAAGCAGCCTCCAGAAAAACATCGGGAGCTGGCTTTCCGTTAGCAACTTCATTACTAGAAACAACCTCATCAAACCAATCGGAAACCCCGAGAGTCTGGAGTGTTTTTTCAACAACTTCCCGGGAACTTCCGCTCGCCACTGCCATGGGAACTCTGCCCCGGTTTTCTTCTGCAATCTTCGCGACTGCCGGGATCATTTCAATCAGGGATAAGCTCTTAAGATAATGACGTTTCTTGGAAGACGCCACCTGATCAGCATCAAGATGAAGGCCCTGTTCGCCATTGATAACTTTAACGATATCTCTAGTCGGACGCCCGCCCATTGCATAAAACACGTCCTCCGGAAAGACTCCAGGCTGCCCTTGGTCTTCAAGCGCTTTGCACCAAGCTTTGAAATGCGCCGGCATCGAATCCACTAATGTTCCATCAAGATCAAAAATGAGGGCCTTGTATTCTAACTTGGGAACTTTCAATTCAATTTGAGTCATCGACGGGAGCGAGATGAAGTAAAGTTACACGACTGACAAGCAACAATCGCACCTGTGACTAAAGTGATAGCATTTGATCCGAATAGACTCCGGGAGCAATTATTTTCACTTCGCTCGAATCATTTGAAATTGTCACTTTTCCTCTAATTACAACCCCTTCCGCAAATTTCACGGGACCCGAAATCTCAAGAACATCGGCTTCCACCAACGATGGCCGGCCGAGACCCTCTAAGGCGTCCACTAACTTATAGTCCGACGAGAAGTTCACCACTGGCGGTTTACCGTCACGAGAATCGGCCAACTGAACCCGCCCGTTTTCACCAATTTGATAGGCATCAGACCGCAGAGCAAAAAGATCGCTTGTTCCTTTTACCGGAGCGAAGCGGGAACGCGGCACATTTACAGCGGCCGCTCCGTCGAAACATTCGATGGCTGACCCCATCGCCTGCTCCAGCTGAAAGATCGCCGCACTCGAGGAATCGCGTGGATCCACCGTTTTAGCATTTCGAATGACCGGCAATTCTAGAACTCCTCCAGTGACAGACATGACTGCCTTCAATTTTTCGAGATTCACCCAAATGTTA
Organism: Akkermansiaceae bacterium; assembly: GCA_029242935.1. GTDB lineage: Bacteria > Verrucomicrobiota > Verrucomicrobiia > Verrucomicrobiales > Akkermansiaceae > SW10. Next base: position 4,982 of record JAQWSX010000011.1, on the reverse strand, counting down.
TTGGTGTTAAAAAACTGGTGACGCTCGACATCCTGGAAACTGGTTAGGTCGGCATTTGGGCACTGAGCAACCTCGCGTAAAATCAAGCGCCCGTCTCCCTTGCGAGTCGCCAGATGACCTCCCTTTTTGTCAGCCTCAGTCCGTCGGGTTACCTCCATCAAAAAAGGAACATCTCCCTTCGCAAAATAGGATAGCAAAGTCGGGTCGAGAACAGCCCCTAAATTATCGCTGTTTGAAATAAAGGCATATTTTACCCCATCAGCTAAAAGCCGATCCAACCAGCCGCTTCCTTCCAAAGTTGGATAAACATCTGCATGCCCCGGCGGACACCATTCCAATTCTGGATTATCCGGATAACTGACCGGCTCAAGAGTTTCACGAACCAATTTGGGAGCCCAATTTTGCAGAATCTCCAGTTCAGACGGATCACCAATCTCCGGCACCGCTTCACTCAGATAACTCTGGGTGTCATCACTACTGGATTTACTATTCATTAGCAGGAATCTCACCTGACCACCCGTCTCGGCACGAAGCGATAGAATCTGGCGTGCCATCAAGTCGAGAAATGCGACTCCGGGACGCACTTCCAAAAGACTCTTCACCTTCTCAAGCCCCATACTAGTCCCCAAGCCACCGTTCAATTTGATCACTACAGTCTTCTCTAGTAACCTAGGATCAAAAGCATCCGAGCAATCCAATTCTCCATAATGCAACACCGATTGGGCCGGAGTAATTTTACTTTCGGGTATCAAACCCGAGCGACCGCTGGCAATGAGCTGGTAGGCCCGAACAAAGGCTAAAATCGCAGAGTGCATCACTCCATTTCCCTCCATTTTCTGGCGAATTCGATCTTCAGCTTGACTCATAGGCTACTTACGAGGCTTTTATTCGCAGAATCCGAAGGATCGTAAAAGCGATAAATGTATGTAATATGGCATAAATACTGCTTGTATCTTTACTACTGCCAAATTCCGGGTAATTCTTGGGCACACTCATGGCAGAGGCTTCACTCCACCAGTCGCTATCCCAGCAACAAAACTTTGCCCCACAAATGCGGCAAAGCTTGGAGATCCTGCAGGCGAATACCCTAGAATTGGGCCAGTTATTGCGTCAAGCTATGGAAGCTAATCCTGTCCTTGAAGACGTCACGGAGCATGAATCGCTCGACGAGATCACAGACTCAGAGATCGAGAACCCCGATAACTACGACGATTGGCAGCAAAGTTACGACGACGACTTGCGTGATCTTGCCATCATGGAGCGTCGAAACCAAGGCATGGGACAAGATGCTATTGAAGCCCGCGAACATTTTTATAACTCGCTCATCTCCCCCCTGACTCTACAAGAGCATCTGACCGTGCAGATTCGAGAAAGCGGACTCACAGAAGAACGTCAAGGGGATGCAAAAATCATTGTTGGAAATCTCACGGACCACGGTTATCTCGATGCATCTCTCCAAGATTTGGCGATCAGGCTTCAAATCTCGCTCGAACGACTTGAGGACGCTCTTGCCACTATCCAAGATTTTGACCCGCCGGGAGTTGGCGCCACTGACTTACGAGAATGCCTCCTTCTGCAGCTCGATCACCTAGGTCTTGGAGCCGGACTTGAAGCTGAAATTGTTGATGAACACCTTGATGAAGTTGCCCGCAATCACTTCCCCCAGCTGGCAAAAAGGCTTCACCTTTCTCTCGATACAGTCATTGGGGCTATCGACCATATTCGCACGCTTGATCCATCTCCCGGATCACGGTTCCAAAATAACGGGAACCCCTACATTCAACCGGACGTGGAGATCAAACCGGGAGAGCATGACAAATGGGCACCAAGCCTGACCGGTAGCTATCTCCCGCGACTACGAATAAACGACGAATACAAAGACCTCCTCTCGGGCTCGGGCGACGATCGCAAAACCCGGAACTACCTCCGCAATCAAATTCGAGACGGTCGTGCCGTCATTCGCGCAATTGACCAGAGGCAGGAAACAATACTCGCGATTGCCCGTGAGATCGTCGACCGCCAACAACCCTTTCTCGAAAAAGGCGCCCGCCACCTCAAGCCTATGACCATGAATGAGATCGCGGAGGTGATTGGCGTTCACCCAACGACGGTTTCGCGGGCGGTCGCCGGAAAGTATATTGACACTCCACACGGGCTTATGGAGATGCGTAAATTTTTCGCAACTGGCTACCAAACTTCCGATGGAAAAGATGTTTCCAATGAAGGTGTTCGGGAAGCTTTACAAGAACTCATCACAAGCGAGGACAGCGGCAAACCTCTTTCTGATTCCAAGCTCGAGAAGTTACTCAATGAGCAGGGAATTAAAGTGGCTCGCCGAACCGTCGCAAAGTATCGCGAGCAACTCGGCATTTTACCATCATACTTGCGCAAGAAATACTAGCAGTCCGTGCACCCCGCGCTAACTTCGTCACATGACGAGCGAAGACATCAGCAAAGCCCTCGGTAACGTTAAATATCCAGGCTTTTCACGAGACATCATTTCATTTGGCCTAGTGAAAGCATGTGAAATAGAAAATGACACTGCGGTGGTTAAAATACAGATCCAGACACAGGATCCCAAAATTCCCAAAAAAATCTTCGAAGACTGTCACACCATTCTCGACCCACTCATGGGTGACCCTGCAAAAGTGCGCATTGAAATCGATGTTCAAAATCCGACTTCCACTGGAGAAACCTCCACCGGCGCAAGCTCGCTCCCAGGAGTCAAACGAATTATCGCGATCGGTTCCGGCAAAGGCGGCGTTGGAAAGTCCACCGTCTCCAGCAATCTCGCCATCGCCCTCTCGAAACAGGGTCTCAAAGTTGGGCTATTGGATTGCGACCTTTATGGCCCTTCAGTCCCCCTAATGTTAGGAGTCCCCCATCACCAACCACAGGCCGATAGTCAGGATCGCATTATCCCGATTGAAGCCCATGGTCTAAAACTCATGTCGATGGGATTCCTTCTTAGCGATAACTCCCCCGTGATTGTTCGCGGCCCGCTGGCCAACCGCTATACTCAACAATTTCTACAGCAAGTGGCTTGGGGCGAACTTGATGTCCTCGTTCTCGACCTACCGCCTGGAACTGGTGACATCCAACTCACCCTAGTCCAAACTGTTTCAATCGATGGTGCGATCATCGTCACAACGCCCCAGGAAGTAGCAATGATCGACGCCCGCAAAGCCGCTTCGATGTTCGCCAAGGTCAATGTGCCTATTTTGGGTTTTATCGAGAATATGTCCTATTTCGAATGTGATCACGGCAAGCGCTATCACCTTTTCGGCGAAGGTGGAGCCCAGCGTGAATGCGATCGCATTAAGGTTCCTCTCCTCGGCCAAATCCCCCTCGAGCCGATCATTGGCAAACGCTGCGATGGAGGCGATCCAACCGCCCTCTTAAGCCCATCCGAATCCAAGGCGTCAGCAGCCTTCCACAACGTAGCAAAGACTCTTCTTGACCACGTTTCCGCATAGGATCGAAAGAATGGGTTCTTTTATTGGCACACCTGAGCTTGTTCTGCTAAATCCTTTCTCACCTTATGAAAAGACGTCAATTTACTCAAATGACCGGTGCCTCGATTTTTGCCATGACTGGCTCATCGGCCTGGGCACAAAAAGCAGCAGCGAAGGGCGCTCCCTTCAAAGCTAAATTCGCACCTCACCCCGGGCTCCTCTTCGGGGGCAAAGGCAAGAAGCTCAGCTATGTCGATCAACTCAAGTTGGCTTATGATCTCGGCTTCCGGGCTTGGGAAGACAATGGACTAAAGGGCCAAAAGAACGAAACGATTGAAAAAATCGCCGAGTTCATGAAAGACAAAAAAATGGATCTTGGAGTCTGCGTCATTACCGGTGGAGCCGGCGCTATGTTCAATAAGCCAACCGACGAACAAAAGGAGAAGGTCAAAGCAGAACTTGAGCGAGGTATCGAAGTTGCTAAAATCACAGGACAAACCAACATGACCATGATCCCTGGAGCTCGTGACAAGTCCATCACCCGCGAAGAGCAAATCAAAGCCTCGGTCGACAATATGAAGCTTTGCTGTGACCTCGTTGAGGAACACGGGATCATAATGGCCCAAGAACCTCTTTCCCATAATGTCCGCGGCGGCGAGCCCCTCATTCGCTCATTCGCTGATGGCCACCTCCTGTGCAAGCTCGTCGGTCGACCTTCCTGCAAACTACTCGCAGATTTCTACCATGAAGGGCAAATCGGCAATGGCGACAAGCTCGTGGAAAATGCCGAAGCAGTTTGGGACCAAGTAAGCTACGTCCAATACGGAGCCTCACCAGGCCGAAAAGAGCCGGGCACTGGAAAACTCGACTACGTTGCAGTGACCAAATTCCTCCGTAAGAAAGGCTTCACCGGAGTCATTGGTATGGAGCACGGCGCCAGCAAGAAAGGCCAAGAAGGTCTTGATGCTCTCATGGCTGCCTATCGTAAAATCGACGCTTAAAAAGGAAACCTTTTCCAGCAAAAACCGCTTCAGTCTTCGGCTGAAGCGGTTTTTTGTCACCCCCCCAGATCCTACTCGAAAGGATATTTCTTTTGGTAAGCCTCCAGCTTTTCCTTGGCTTCCTTTTCCCTTTTAATGAGGATCTTCAACTCCTCTTCAAGAGCGATAACCGCAGCCTTTGTTTCATTAAGCTGCTTTTGGAGGTCCTCAACCGGCACCTCCAGCTTTTCCACCTTGATCTTGGCCATTTCAGCTCTCAACTCCTTGAGTTCATCTGCAAGCGATTTTAACACTGCCTGCTCATCTTCGAGCTTCTTCATCTCCGGAGAATCCTTAACATCTTCACAAGCTACAATTGTGAGAGAGACCAAAACGAAAGTCGCGATTTTAATCATGTCTCGGAGAGTGCCCGATAGACCGATCAAGTCAAACTCAACCCACTCTTTCCCCTTGGCCAATTGACAAGTCAGCCTTCCTTGTAAAACTCCCACCATGACTTGGGACGAAAAATTCAACGAACTCTTTA
>JAQWSX010000006.1 GCA_029242935.1 Akkermansiaceae bacterium | reverse complement strand
GCCAATTATGTGGATGAAATCGAGATCTCGGGACCAGTGGCTGGAATTGATGGAAGCGGAGACGGGTTCCTTGAGTCCAACTACGACATCACCTATGTCGCAGGAGATCTTAGCGTAAACAAGCGAGCTATCACGGTGACTGCTCTTCCCCAGTCGAGGATATATGGTGAGTTGGTTACCCCGGACACCTCAACCTTCGCAGTTGTTGATTTAAATGGAGGATCAGTTTTGCCAAATTCTGAAACCATTAATTCTATGACTATCACTAGTAATGTGGCTGATGACTCGATTGCCAACGTTGGGATTTATACTGATGATCTCGCTCCGAGGGATATCCTTACTTCGTCGAATGGATTTGATGAAAATAATTACAAAATCACCAGAGTGAGCGGGGATTTCACCATTGATCAGCGGAGCATCCTTTTGACTGCAATAGATCAGGAGAAAATCTACGGAAATTCCGAAATCCTCGATGATGCGAAATTCAGTGTTACCGATACCTTCGGTGGAGGAGGAAGTGCCCTCCCAAATGGTGAGACTGTTAATACTGTTTCCTTTAATTCGACATCCGTTCCGGGTGATACGAAAGCAGCGGTTGGTGTTTATACTGATGATCTCAGTATTGCCGACCAAGTTGGCAGTAATGGCTTTGCCGCTTCGAATTATGATATTTCCTATGCTCCTGGAGACTACACTGTTGATCGTCGTTCGATTGAATTGATCATAGCCGGGGATAATAGATTTGCAGGGGCGGACTACCAGATCGATCCTGCTGCCTTCGCTACCATTGACCTTGATGGAGACGCCTTGCTTCCGAATGACGAATCTATCAATACTTTAAACATCACAAGTTTAAGTGGTGTCGCCGAGGATCCAAGCTCATCGATGGGACTCTACACAGACGAGCTTGATGCTGACCCTGCTTCAGCGATTGGTTCGAATGGATTCAGCCTCGCAAACTACAATATTACCATCACTCCTGGTGACTTTAAGATAGATCCTTATCCAGGTCTTCCTTCAATGGCTCAGGATGTCTATTTTGAGCAGTGGCTAAGGGATAATACCGGCCTTGATCTGGAGGATCCGTTTTCGAATAGTTACGCGATTTCCCAGAGTCTTGGATTGCGTCTCATCACTCTCGATTCTTGGCTGACGCTTTCCGGAACTAAGAAGCAATTGGTTCTTAGTTCGCTTGATGCGGTCCCGCTTCGGCTACAAAGTTTCGATCTTGCGGAAGAGCTCATCAAAGGCGCAAAACAGTCAAATAAGAATTGATCTAGTCATTCTAACCCTCTCTCACCCTTGCATATGACCTTACTCGAAAAATCTATCGCCGGATTTACAGCTGGCGCTCTTTTCACGTTTTCCGCTTTTGCCGGACCGTTGAAATTTACTGGTAATACATCAGTTAGCTCTGAAGAGCTTTATGGTGTTACCGTAAAGCTAAAAGAAGGGGAAGGTGGGCTGGTTCCAGACTCTCGCGGACAAATCTACCAACTTCGTAATATTGATGCTTCCAAACTTGCGCCTGCTTCGATTTCTTCGATTCTCCGAGGTATAAGTGAACTCTATCAAGAGAAGGGTATTCTTGCCACCAGAGCGGTTGTAACGGCAACTGGATATAAGGTTTCTCGGGAAGGTAAGGCCCTCGAAGTTAAAGTCATTGAGGGGAAGGTCACCAAGACTCGAATTATTGGGGCAGCAGGAAGCGATGAGATTTCTCCAGCCCAAAAGGCTCGAGTGATGTCGGTAGCTCCCATAGGAGTGGGCGATACTATCTCAGCTAAAGCCCTTGATGGAACTGTTGGACTGATCAATCGATTTAGTCGTCAGCAAATCCGCCCGGTACTTGTCCCCGAGGTCGGAGATCTTGTTCTGGAATACCGCGTGAAGCAACTTGATGAGTCAATGACAACCTTTGCGATTGATAACTATGGTGCCGAGCGGCTCGGTCGTGATAGATTTACCCTCGATTACACCAACTGGAATTCTTTTACTCCGGACGACAAATTTCATATCAAGGCGCTCACTACTCTGGAGGGAAATAGCAACTACTTCGGCGCTGATTACATGGTGCCACTTGATGATATTAGATCGAGCCGTCTTTCCTTTAATGTGGCTTACAGTAATTTCGTTGCAGAAGATGTGGGTCTTCTCGGGGCTACCGACATCGATTTTGAAGGTAATAGCTTTAATGCTGGTGTGACCTGGGAGAAAACCGTTTGGAACGATGCCGGGAAATATTTGGATACCATTATTGGTATTCGTTATCTCGATGTTACCCAGGACCAAACCAGTATTGGAGTCCCAGAGGCAAAGACTGGTTTCCTCCTTCCGTCGGTAGGGATTCGCTATTCCAAGACAACTCCAAATGGTTCTCTAATCATGGGAACCCGGGTAGAAATGAATCTTTCGAGCCTTGCTGATACAGCTTCGGGGACAGAGCTTGATCAACAAGGTCGCTTGTTCGCGGAAGACTCTTTCGTTACTGGATCTATCTATACTGCCTACCGTCGGTATTTAGACAACATTCTCACTGAGAAGAATGGCCGCAAGCATGAGCTATCGGCCTTTTTAACTGTAAACACCAGTTTTGGTGATCGTGTTCCGCCTTCATTTCTTAATGTCGCGGGTGGATTCCAGACGGTGCGTGGATACCCCCTGGGGATTGCTTCTGGTGATAGCTCATTTCTCGTGAAGTTAGATTATAAGTATCATTTTGATACGCTTGAGGTTGGGGGAGGTCTTGATATGTCGGCAGCTCTCTTTAGTGATTTTGCTACCGTGAAAAATGAAGACGCTTTGTTCTTTGAAAGTGACGAAACGCTTTGGTCAGTCGGGGTTGGACTTGATGCCAAGATAAATAAAGATCTGCGCGCTACTGCCGGTTATGGATTTATTCTTCGCGAGAATGAGTCACCGGTTCAGGAGGTTGAAGCTGGTGACGGAGAGTTCTACTTTCAGGTCGGTTACTCATTTTAGAACCTTATTTTCCACCTCATCATGAAAACGCCCTTTTTTAGATCCCTTTTAAGCGCGCTGATTGCGCTTACTGTGTCGGCCCAATCACAGTCTCTAGAACTATCATGGACTTACTCATATGATGAGACGGATGCTGGAAAACAGGTTGTGTTCATTACACCATTAAACGCCGGTAGCGACGGCAGTGTTGCTTTTGTCGTGACTCGTGGTGACGGTGGTGGTGGGAATCTCGAAAATCGGATTTTCTGGCTGCGATCTAAGGCAGATGGATCCTCTCCGGATACGCCGATCTGGGCATCAGATTGGGTGGCAATCAGTGACTTTACGGATGTTGTCGCTGTTCGTCGCAACCATCTTGTTTACTACACCGGACGACAATTAAACTCGGTTCGTCTAGATCAAGAAGGGGTGCCGACCCTGAATACAGTTGAGGGGTTCACCGGAGATGAACAAGGGGGAGATCCCATCGTATTTACTCTAGAGCAAGCTAGGTCCCCTGGCTTTGTTTTTACAGTAGCAACCCAAAAAGATAAGCGTGGGTTCACTCTCAGTGCTTTTCGTTTCACTCCCGCTCCGGCAGTAATTTCGGCAGTTCCGACTTCTGCTAGTATTTCCTCAGAGAATTCTCTTTCCATTTCGTTTCAAAGCGTAATTGGCGTGAATTATCAGCTTCAGAGTTCCACAACGTTGAGTGCCGAAAACTGGACACCTGTTAATACTCCGATCTCTGGAACGGGACAGATTGTAACAATTGTCCAAGATGTTGGGGCACCCAAACTCTTCTTCCGAGTTGTGGCTCTTTAAAGGTGACGGCTAGGAAACCTCCCTCCTCAATATCGCTTTCGAGGATTTTGCTTGGTCGATCTTGCTCTCGGGCGGCTAAAGAACTACGCTTCGCCCTGTGAAATATGAGGTTTTACCTTTTCCCGACCGGCGAGATTCGCCAACCATCGACCAGATTGGTGTCGAAGAGCGGGCTCGGAGGTTTTGTGCCCGGAGCTTGAAGAAAGGGACCAAGATGTCCGCTCTAAAGTTGGCCGTTTCAATGCTCGACGTGACCACCCTGGAGGGAGCTGATTCAATTGGTAAGGTAAGGCAAATGTGCCAGAAGGCGATGCGCCCGCTACCTCAGGATCCTTCGGTGGGCCCTGCTGCTGCTGTTTGCGTTTATCCTCGAATGGTGAAGACTGCCTTCGATGCCGTCCAGGGCAGTAAGGTCAGGGTCGCTGCTGTGGCAACCCAGTTTCCGAGCGGTCAAATGCGGCTTAAGGAACGGCTCGCCGAAGTCCGCTATGCCGTCGGTGAAGGCGCGGATGAGATTGATATGGTCATTTCACGGGGCCAATTTCTGCAGGGAGAATACCGCGCGATTTATGACGAGGTGGCAGCTTGTAAGGAAGCCTGTGGAAAAGCTCATCTCAAGGTGATTCTAGAAACCGGTGAGCTGATAACTTTTGATAACGTTCGCTTCGCGAGTGACATGGCAATGGCTGCAGGTGCTGATTTCATCAAGACATCGACTGGCAAGGTTCCAATTGCCGCGACTCTTCCGGTTACCTTGGTGATGCTTCAGGCTATCGAGGATTTTCACGAACGGACTGGGCGAATGGTTGGAATGAAGCCCGCCGGTGGAATTTCAAATGCCAAACTTGCCCTGCAATACCTCGTGATGGTTCGCGAGGTCTTAGGGCCGGAATGGCTGAGTAATGAGTGGTTCCGTTTTGGAGCGAGTTCTCTTACAAATGATTTGTTGATGCAGATTCGCAAACAGGAGTCCGGCCGTTATCAGAGCGGAGACTATTTTACCCAGGACTAATAAAATGAGTGCCAATGATTTTTTCTCAGGTGGCTTTTCGCCAGCCCTTGAATCCGTCGACCACTTCGAGCTCAAGAAGTCTTATGACCTCTTTATTGGAGGAAAATGGGTCAAAGCGCCTAAACAATTTGCAACTACCAATCCTGCGACCGGAAAAGTTCTTTCTAAGGTTGGTTTGGCCGGGAAGAAGGAGGTTAATCAAGCTGTGAAGGCCGCGCGGAAGGCTTACGAAAACGTTTGGTCTAAAATGCCGGCAGCGGAGCGTGGTAAGTATCTCTTCCGAATTGCCCGACTTATTCAGGAAAGAGCGAGGGAGTTCGCTGTAATTGAATCTATGGATGGTGGGAAGCCAATCCGTGAAAGTCGTGACATTGATGTCCCGCTGGCGGCTGCACACTTTTTCTATCATGCCGGTTGGGCTGATAAGCTGAACTTTGCTTTTCCGGGTGCCGGAGTGAATCCCATCGGAGTGGTAGGGCAGGTCATTCCATGGAATTTCCCTCTATTGATGGCGGCTTGGAAAATCGCCCCGGCACTTGCTTGTGGAAATACTATTGTTCTGAAACCAGCCGAAACGACTCCGCTGACTGCACTCAAACTTGCCGAACTCATCGAAGACTCAGGGCTTCCTACTGGTGTCGTTAATATTGTAACTGGTGCTGGTGAAACTGGTCAGACCCTTGTGGAACATCCTGATGTCGACAAGGTTGCTTTTACGGGCTCCACTGCGGTAGGGAAAGCAATCCGGAGATCCATGGCCGGAACCGGTAAACGCTTCACACTCGAGCTTGGGGGTAAAGCTGCAAATATTATCTTTGAAGATGCACCTATCAACGAGGCAGTCGAAGGGATTGTGAATGGAATCTTCTTTAATCAAGGCCATGTGTGCTGTGCCGGGTCACGCCTGTTCGTTCAGGAGAGTATTTCCGATAAGGTGATCAAGAAGCTTCAGAAGAGAATGGAGACTTTGGTCGTTGGCAATCCACTCGATAAAAATACCGATATTGGGGCTATAAATTCTCCCGAACAATTGGACCGAATCAAGAACTTGGTGAAGGCGGGTAAACAAGAGGGTGCTTGCATGTGGCAGCCGTCCGGCGGAGTCCCTCGAAAAGGAAACTGGTTCAAGCCAACTTTGTTTACGGAGTGCGCTCAGAGCCACCGAATCGTTCAGGAAGAAATCTTCGGTCCGGTGCTGGCGATCCAGACCTTCCGAACTCCACAGGAGGCGCTTACGAAGGCCAACAATACTCCTTATGGTCTCAGTGGTGGGGTATGGACCGACAAAGGGTCCAAGATTTTCAAAATGACTGCCGGTCTGAATGCCGGTGTTGTTTGGGCCAACACCTTCAATAAGTTTGATCCTACTTCTCCTTTTGGCGGATACAAGGAAAGTGGAATCGGGAGGGAAGGCGGGCTCCAAGGATTGGCCTCCTACTGTCAACTCAGCCACTAACGCGAAGCAATTTTGATCATGAGTAAATTTGGTATTCCTAAGACCTATAAACTCTTTATTGGAGGGAAATTTCCACGTACTGAATCCGGGAGAATCCTTGCAGTGACGGGCCCGAAAGGTGAGTTTCTAACTAATGTTTCGCGAGCAAGCCCAAAGGATTTTCGAAATTCTGCTGTGGCGGCTCGTAAGGCGAGTGGAGGTTGGGCGTGTGCGAGTGCCTATCTTAGAGGGCAGATCTTATATCGTATCGCCGAGATTCTCGATGGGCGGACAGACCAATTTAAAAATGAGATGACCCTCCAGGGAGTGAGTCCAGTAGCTGCGAAAAAAGATATCGCTGCTGCGATTGATCTACTGATCCATTACGCGGGATGGAGTGATAAATATCAGCAGCTTTTTTCGAACGTGAATCCGGTGAGTTCTCCATATTTTAACTTTTCAGTTCCCGAGCCATCGGGAGTGGTTGCGGTGGTTGCACCTTCGGATGGTTCGTTAGCCGGCCTAGTTTCGGTGATGGCGCCAGTTTTAGTGGGTGGTAATGGGTCGGTCATTCTCGTGTCTGGGAATCCACTTTCCGCGATCTCCTTCGCCGAAGTGCTCGCAACTGCGGATGTTCCGGCTGGGGTCGTTAATATTCTTACCGGCCAGCGCGATGAATTGGTGCCAGCATTTGCCCGCCACATGGATGTGAATGCTCTTCTTTTGTGCTCAAATGATGCCAAAGAGCGAAAAAGTGCAGAATTGGAAGCGGTGGAAAACCTCAAGAGGGTTTCCCTGCAGCCTGATGCCCCCCTCTCACAGAGTCCTTATCGAATTCTCGATTTTCAAGAAACCAAGACAACGTGGCACCCGGTTGGGGTATGAGAATTTTAAAAATCGCGGCTTGCTTTCGTAAGTTTCTTTTTTAGGCTCCCGCCCTCAAAGTTGGTGGCCGTAGCTCAGTTGGTAGAGCCCCTGATTGTGATTCAGGTTGTCGCGGGTTCGAGTCCCGTCGGTCGCCCCATTCTTTTCGAAATGCCGCTTTTCCATTAAGATCTGGTTGAGCGGCATTTGCTTTTTGTTTTCGAGCACGCTTGAATTTCCGGCCTGGGCCCGCTTGACTCGCGCTGACATGAGCGAAGCAGTAGATCCGGCCCTGTCCCAAATCGTGGGCGGCACTTCCATGGTGATTTCTGAGAAGGAACTCGAAAAGAAACTCAAAGAGGGCCGTCCTTTGAGGATCAAGTTTGGGGTTGATCCCACTGCTCCGGACATTCACCTGGGGCACACTGTGCCACTTGAAAAGCTCCGTCAGTTTCAGGAAATGGGCCATCAGGCTATTCTTTTGATTGGCGATTTCACCGCGATGATCGGCGATCCCACGGGGCGAAGCACTGCGCGTCCACCGCTCACGCGTGAAGAGGTTCTCGCGAATGCTGAGACCTACACCGATCAAGCTTTCAAGGTCCTTGATCGCGAAAAAACGGAAATTATTTTCAATGGAGAATGGTTTCGTAAAATGAGCTACGAGGGCGTTCTTAAGTTAAACGCACGGGTTACCCTTCAGCAAATGCTTCAGCGTGAGGATTTCAAGGAACGTGTTTCCAAAGGGACCGAGGTGAGACTCCACGAGATTCAATATCCTATCATGCAGGGATGGGATTCGGTCGAACTGCGGGCTGATGTTGAGATTGGCGGAACGGACCAGCTTTTTAATATGCTCGTGGGGCGTGATCTTCAGAAGGAAGAGGGGCAATCCCAACAATCTGTAATCTGCATGCCGCTTCTTGAAGGTCTCGATGGAGTTAAAAAAATGTCTAAAAGCGCTCACAATTATGTGGGAGTTAGCGAGCCACCGAATGAAATGTTCGGAAAGTTGATGAGCATCAGCGATGACTTGATGAATCGTTACTATCTTTTGCTGCTGGGAGATGCACATGACGAGTCGCTTCATCCCATGGAGGCCAAGAAGGAATTGGCTCGTCGTATCGTGGCCCGCTATCACAGTGGGGAAGATGGTGAAACAGCCCGTGAGGATTGGGAAACCCGCTTCTCAAAGCGTGATCTCAATGCTGCTGATCTTCCTGAAATGGCTGCCGCTAAGCTGAGCGGCAACGTGCTTCAAGTGGTTGGTCTGGTTTTCAAGGAGGCTTTCAGTTTGGAAAAGTCAAATGGCGAACTTCGTAAGCAATTCATTACTACGGGAGCCGTTCAGCTTGATGGGGAGAAATTAACTGATCCCATGGCTGATTTCCATGCGAACGCGGGACAGATCCTCCGACTCAGTAAAAAGCAGAGTATTCGTTTGGTTTAAACCAAATCATTGTCCTGCGACGTTTTCTTATTCAAGAAATGCCACTGGCCCTAAGGCAGGGTGTGGGCTAGTTTTGCGCACCGAAAAACTATGACTGATTTTTTATACGGACTCTTACTCGTGATCATCGTGATCGGGTTGTTTAATATCATGATCTTTGTCCATGAGCTGGGGCATTTTCTTGCTGCGCGCTGGCGTGGTCTACAAGTGGATCGGTTTCAGATCTGGTTTGGCAAACCGATTTGGAAAAAGACAATCAACGGGGTTCAGTATGGCCTTGGTTGGATTCCGGCGGGCGGGTTTGTCGCTCTCCCACAAATGGCAGCAATGGAATCAATCGAGGGAGAAAATCTGGACAAAGAAAAGCTTCCTCCGGTTTCTCCGTTAGACAAAATTATAGTGGCTTTCGCCGGGCCACTTTTCAGTCTCATGCTAGCAGTGGTTGCCGGATTTTTGGTTTGGGGAATGGGGAAGCCGCAGGACTCGATTAAGTCAAATGTAGTAGGTGGCGTAATTCACGATAGTCCGGCTGAAGGAATCTTGGTCCCGGGAGATAAGATTCTGAAAGTCGATGGAGATCCTGTCGACTGGTATGTTGGAAAGGTTTTCGACGACATCCGAACTCGGATTATGTTGACGAAGGGTGATACCATCGACTTTGAGATCGAGAGGGATGGCAAGGTATTGGTGGTAAGTACGGAGTTTGATATCCACGAGACCGGACTTTTTCAAAGGAGAGCGCTTCCTGATCCTGGGATCACCGCTCCTGGTCCTGCTATTATCGGCAGTTTAGCCGGAGGAAAAGGGGAAAGCCCGGCTAAGAAGGCCAAATTGCAGGTGGGCGATCAAATCTTGAAGGTGGATGGGAAAGAGGTCTTCGGAACCTATCATGTCAGCCAGCTCATTCGGGAAAATGAATACAAAACTTCGAGCTTCACTTTGAAGCGTGGAGATGAAGTAATGGACATCGAAGTGACTCCGCTCAAACCGAAGGGGGATGCTTACGAAGATCCCATGGTGGGGATTGCTTGGGATCGTAGAGCAGGTGTTGTCACCGAGATTACTTACCCCAATCCTTGGGTTCAGGTTCGCGATAGTCTCCGGACAATGTGGATGACCATTAAGGTTATCTCCTCGCCTGATTCAAATATTGGACCCGATCAGCTTGCCGGACCGGTTGGTATTGCCCGTACCAAGTTTTTGCTTTTACAGGAGGATCACGGTTGGTTACGGGTTCTGGCTTTCTTTGTATTGTTCAACGTAAATCTTGCGGTGCTAAATATGCTCCCCCTTCCGGTTTTAGATGGCGGTCATATTGTGATGGCAATTCTGGAATCGGTCCGAGGAAAGCCTCTGCCTGGTCGTTTCTTGGAGATGATTCAGGGGGGCTTCGCCCTTCTTTTGATGGGCTTCATGCTCTATATTACGACAAAAGATCTAGGAGATATCTTTACCGGAGGATCAGAGGCTCCGAAACTCGAGTGGCCCGAGTGATCAAAATTGGGCCAGAATTGCAGCTTCGTAATTAAAGTGACTAATCTAGGAGATCTATGAAGCCCTCAAAACCATCGGTGAATGTCGCTCGGGTGATTTACATCATCCTCTGCTTGCTGGCTGGTTTTGCGGTCGTTCTCGGCGCGCCAGAGGTTCCGCTTTGGGTGGGGCTTTTCGGCGGCCTTATGGTGGCAATCATTTTTATTCTCATGGAGAGTTCGATGCGCAGCTTTACCTTGCGTGGGTTTTCAACTGCCACTTTTGGGATCGGTGTGGGCCTCCTGTGTGCTTTCCTTCTAAACCGGGCCCAGATCCCCCAACTCATTGAAATCGCAGCATCAGGAATTGAAATTGAAGGAGTTGCTGAAGCTTTGGCTTTAGCTTTCACCGTCGCTTCGTATGCAAGCTTTGCTTTTCTGGGAGCGGTTCTGGCTCTAAGAAGCGACCAGGAAGAATTCTCCTTCATCATTCCCTACGTTCGCTTTCGACAAGATGCAGCTTCTGGCCAATTACTGATTCTTGATGCTGAAGTGATCATGGATGGACGACTCCCATCGCTCATGGCCGCCGGTTTTCTTACTGGCCGGGTTTTGGTCCCTCAATTCGTTCTTGATGAACTGCAGGTTATGGCCAACTCACCAGCTGCAGCCAAACGTCAACGTGGTCAGCGTGGACTAGAAATCCTCAGTGAGCTTCAAAAAAATCCGGCAGTTCCAATTTCCATTCAAGATTCACGTGGCATGGCGGAGGAGGAATCCTTTCAGGGGCGTCTGGTTCAGACCGCAAAATTGCTCTCGGGTCGACTTATAACTACTGACGAGAATCTTACTAAGGTGGCTCACCTTCAGGGGGCTGACATTATCAATCTGAACGACTTGTCTGATGCATTGAAACCCTCGGTCGTGGTGGGTGAATCGGTTCGCCTTGCTTTAGTGCGCGCTGGGAAAGACGAGCATCAGGCGGTGGGCTATATGCCGGATGGAACGATGATTGTGGTGAATCATGCCATTAATAAGATTGGAACCTCGCAAGATGTTACCGTTGTTAGCACTCTCCAAACGAGTGCTGGGCAAATGGTTTTTGCAGAATTAAACAGTAAGGAGCATTTCTAAGATGGCGGAGGTCAAAGCGATCTCGGTCACACAATTGGCCCGGCGAATTCGAAATCTCCTTGAGATTCAAATTGGGGATGTATGGGTCGAAGGCGAAATAAGTAATCTTCGAAAGCAAGGAAGCGGCCACTGGTATTTCTCGCTGAAGGATCAATCGTCTCAGATTTCCTGTGCGATGTTTGGGGCAGGCCGACGTGCTGGTAACGAAGTTATCGAGGACGGTGCCAAGGTGCAAATTTTTGGTGAAGCCAGTTTTTACGAGGCACGAGGAAGCACCCAGTTAATCGTTAAAAAAGCACAAGCGATTGGAGTGGGCGATCTGCAAGCTCGGTTCGAGGCTTTGAAGGGAAAGCTTGATCGTGAGGGGCTGTTTTCGCAGGAACGAAAGCGTACGCTCCCTAGTGTGCCAAAGGTAGTTGGCATCGTCACTTCGGCAACTGGAGCGGCTTTGCAAGACATGAAAAATGTCCTCTCCCGCCGTGCTCCGTGGCTAACGATTGTTCTTTTTCCAACTGCTGTTCAAGGGAGAGGGGCGGAGAAGGGAATCGCTCGTGCGGTCCGGCAGGCAGGACAGGTTGGAAATGATAATACTCCACAGCCAGAGGTCTTGATCGTTGCCCGGGGCGGGGGCTCTCTGGAAGACCTCTGGAACTTCAATGAGGAGGTGGTGGCCCGGGCGATTGCGGATTGTCCGATTCCAGTGATCAGTGCAGTGGGTCACGAAATCGATTTTACAATTTCGGATTTTGTAGCCGATTTGCGAGCACCGACTCCAAGTGCGGCTGCTGAATTGGTTGTTCCGGATCAGGCTGAGCTCCGTGAGCGTCTCGTGAATCTGGAATCTCGGTTAAGGCGGGTTGTTGAGGGCCGTCTCGATCGTCTTTCGGATCAACTTGATTACTGCGAACGAAGCATTTTCAGTCAATCTTCCGAGCGGAAGTTGCAGCATCAACTATTTCGGATCGAGGGGTTGAAGCGGGAGTTTTGCAGCGCGGTTGAAAATTCGTTAAGGGACCGGGAGCGACTGGTCGGTAATTATCATGACAACTGGGATCGTTATCATCCTCGTGAAATTCTAAAGAGGCGTGATGAGAAGATTAAACAGCTTTGGAATGGCTTCCTTCTTGCCTGTACGCACGCTCTGAAGGTTCAGGAAAATCGGTTCGAAAACCTGTCTTCTCTGCTTCAGGTCCTTGGCCCAGGCAGTATTCTCAAACGAGGATTCTCGGTAACTTACGGGACAGATGGAAAAATCGTGAAATCGGTAAAAGATGTCTTACCAGGCGATGAATTGAAAACTCAGGTCGGGGACGGCACGATTGAAAGCCTTGTTTCGGACTGATTCCTAAAATGGGATATCGTCGTCGCTTGGATCAGGTTCACTGTCGAAGCTGTTGTCAAACGAACTTGGTTGAGGATCTTCTGGCGTGCCTCCTTGGTTGCCACCACCACTTTCGATTTTCCAGGCATTCAGATTCACATAGTATCGTCCTTTATATTCGTTACCACGCACGTCGAAGGTGACCTTTAATTCATCGCCGATGCTCATGCTGTTAAGGAGATCAATCTTGTCGCGAACTGTCTCAAATTTAACCATCTGAGGGTATTTTCCATCAGGGACTTCGATCACAAATTCGCGTTTTGAAAAGCCGCTATCAAAGGTTTGGGTTTCTTCGAGTACTTTAAGGGTGCCGGAGAGTTCGAATGAGTTAGCCATGTCGTTATTAGTGTTTGGATAGTTATTTAAAGTGTCGTCTGATCACAAAATCATCCTGCTCCAAGATCAACTCCGAGTTGGGAAAAAGGTGTGAGTATTCTGGGAAGTAGGTATCACCTTCGTGGTAATCTGTCACGTGGGTGATGATGATTTCATTGAGAATCGGTAGGAAAAAACGATAAATTTGTTCTCCTCCTATAATAAAAACCCGTTGGTTGATCAGTTGAAAATTGTTTAGGTCTTCGGGGTTTTGAATCATTTCGACGCCATTGTGACTCCAATCGGGATCGCGGGTGATGACGATGTTTTGTCGTTTTGGAAGTGGTCGGCCAATCGAGTCGAATGTCTTGCGCCCCATCACGATGGGATGGCCGGAGGTGTGCTTCTTGAAGAACTTCAAGTCGTCCGGAAGATTCCATGGAAGATCTCCGTTTTTCCCGATGATGCGTTCGGGAGTCATTGCAACAATCGCTGTTAAAATCATATGGCGACGGGAGCTTTGATGTGGGCGTGGGCTTCGTAGTTAACCAGCTCAAAGTCATCGAAATTGAATTGATCAATCTCGGTGACGTCAGGATTGATCTTCATCTTGGGAAGTGGCAGTGGATCTCGGGCGAGTTGGAGGTGGGCCTGGTCAAGATGGTTCGAGTAAAGGTGAAGGTCGCCAAAAGTATGGACAAATTCCCTCGGCTCGTAGCCGCAAACTTGTGCGACCATCATGGTGAGGAGGGCATAGGAGGCGATGTTGAAAGGGACTCCGAGGAAAAGGTCTGCGCTGCGTTGATAGAGTTGACAGCTCAGGCCGGGACGATCGGAGTCTGGATTGTGAACGTAGAATTGAAAGAGAAGGTGGCAGGGTGGTAACGCCATTTCGTCAACCTTGCCGACATTCCACGCCGAGACGAGGTGGCGTCGTGAGGTTGGATTGTTTTTCACCCCTTCAATCAGAGTGGCGATTTGATCAATGGTGGAGCCGTCTTGCTTGGGCCATGACCTCCATTGCTGTCCATAAACTGGTCCGAGATCGCCTTTTTCATCAGCCCACTCATCCCAAATAGTCACCTTGTTTTCCTTTAGATAGGAGATGTTGGTGTCGCCTTTAAGGAACCAGAGAAGCTCGTGGATGATTGAGCGGAGGTGGAGTTTTTTGGTGGTGAGGCATGGAAATCCCTGGCGAAGATCATAGCGCACCTGCCGGCCGAAAACGCTCAGCGTTCCTGTTCCGGTTCGGTCACCCCGCTTCTCGCCGGTTTCTAAAACGTCGGTGAGAAGGTCGAGGTAAGTTTGCATGGAGAAATCTTGAAGTAGGATTGACGACAATCAATCCTGAATCCCCGGACGGCGACGGTTTTGTTTCTTTTGGCCATGTTGACGCTTCTTTTCAACATTTCGTGCTCGGGCCCGGACCCCCTGACGGCGATTCCGACGGCGTGTTTTCTCGCGAGCCTGTTTTCGGGTCTGAGTTTTCAGTGTTTCGCGCTCTTCGAGGCGGTCGCAGAGTTCCTCTCGAGCCAGAAAACGATTCATTTCGCGGGATCGCTCGCGTTGCACTTTTATCTCGGTTCGGGAAGGGGGATGCTGGAGAAAGACGCAGGAAGAGGTTTTGTTGACTTTTTGGCCTCCACTGCCGGTGCCACGAATGAATTTTTCAATGAGGTCATCCTCGAAAATTCCGAGTGAAGCCATCCGGCGCTCGAGAGCCCCTTTTTTATCGGCTGAGATCATCGAGATAAGCTTTAACGGCTTTTGTGATTTCAACAGCGACATCAGCTCGTTGAGTCGCAAAAGGTGGTAAAAACCACGGAAAAGAACCGATGACGTCGGTAATGACTGCGATCTCACCATCGCAATTCCCCTCGCCACAGCCGATTCCAATGGTGGGTACATCGAGCTTGTCGGTAAGGAAGCGAGCTGCTTTTGGTAGAATGCTTTCAAGGACAATGGCACAGACTCCTGCTTCCTGAAGAGCAAACGCTCCTTCAAGAATAGCCTGAGTTTCGCCGTCAGTTTTCCCCTTTTTAGTGTATCCACCTTCTTCTTTGACTCGTTGAGGTAGCATTCCGAGATGGCCCACAACCGAAATACCATCTGCAACGATAGCGGCCACTTTCTCGGCCTGCCGAACTCCGCCTTCGAGTTTTACCGCTTCTGCTCCAGCCTCAATGAGCCGATGGGCGTTTGCGACGGCGGTCTCCGGATCAGGGTAAGTGTGAATGGGTAGATCACCGATTATAAGGGCATTCTTTGTTCCGCGGGCTACTGCCGAGGTATGGTGGATCATATGATCAAGAGTGACATGAGTTGTGTCCGGAAATCCCAACACGACCATGCCTAAAGAATCACCGACAAGTAGCAGATCAACACCTGCTTCATCCAAAAGACGTGCGGTCGCATAGTCGTATGCGGTCAGTGCGGAAATCGGCGCCTTACCTTTGCGGGCTCGGATTCGATTGGCGTTTTCGGAGAGAGACATCGTTCTACCAAGCGGTTTGGATAAGAATGGGATCTGTTTCGTCCGAGTCGAGCCTTCTTAAATGTTCGCCTACCGTTGTTTCGTCGCCGGGAAGTATCAGGTGAGGGTGGATATCCAAAAGTGGCTTTAGCACGAAGCGTCGATCCGTCAGCCGTGGATGGGGGAGGGTGAGAATGTCCTCATCCATGACGAAGTGGTCGAAGTAGAGGATATCTAGATCGATAGGCCGTGGCGCATTGCGGACAGCGGAAGATGTCCGGCCGAGCTTCCACTCAATCCCCTGGGTCGCTTTTAAAAGGTCGTGTGGTTTGCCGATGAAATCGATTTCGATCACCGCATTGTAAAAGTCAGGAGATTCCGGTGGGCAATCGACGGGCTCAGATTGATAAACCCCGGACTGCTCGTAAGTGGTGTCGGCAGGCATCAGGTTGATTAGTAGATTTCGGGCTTCGCGAAGATTCGCAAGTCGGTTGCCAACATTCGTGCCAAGTGCAATTCCTGTTCTTGAGGCCATGGGGTAATTCTTCTACTTCAATCCGAGGACGTCTTGCATGTCATAAAGCCCGGCTTCACGACCCTCGAGCCAAAGTGCAGCGCGAACCGCTCCAGAGGCAAAAGTCATTCGAGAAGATGCCTTGTGAGTGAGTTCAAAGCGCTCACCATCGGCTGCAAACATCACGGTATGATCACCGACGACGTCACCGCCGCGCAAAGTGTGCATTCCGATTTCCTTGGAAGAACGGGGTCCTACGTTGCCTTCGCGGCCATGCGCAACATCGTTTTCATAAGAGGTGTTGGTTTCTTTGTTTAGGATGTCGAGAAGAGTGCGGGCTGTGCCGGACGGGGCATCGACCTTGTGTCGGTGGTGCATTTCGGTGACTTCGATATCAAAGGTTTCATTGCCGAGAATTGCAGCAGCCTTTTGCGTGAGGTGAAAGAGAAGGTTGACTCCGGTGGAAAAGTTTGAGGCGTAAACGATTGGAATCGATTTTGCGGCTTCAGCGATAGCTTGCTTCTGAGCTTCAGAGTGGCCAGTGGTACCGATCACGAGAGCGACCTTCTTCTCGACTGCGGTTTCCAATAATTCGTCTGTTAGAATAGGGAGCGTGAAATCGATAACGACATTTGCTTCCGAGAGCGCGCAGGTCAGGTCCTCTCCCGAGTCATGTGTTGCTTGCAGAGAGCCAGCATCTTCGGTTTCGATCGCAGCTATCACTGTTTGACCCATACGGCCTGATCGGCCGGTGACAGAAATCTTCATGAGCGAAGGATTCGACAGGAATAGGGTTTTGTCTAGAGCGCAAGAGGGGGAATCTCAGAAGTGACGCAAATTTCTGGTATGAAAGGCGCTCCTTCGTTAAGGCCCCTTGGTGAGCAATACTCCCGAAACACCCAAAGACGTGGCCGCTGCGCCTTCAGATGCTGAAGTGACTCATTCCGGTTTGGCCTCTAAAATTCTCCATGTTGGTGAAGGCGATCAGAGGCCTGGCCCGCGAGATACCGTGGAGGTTCATTACAGCGGTTGGATGATTGATGGAAAACTCTTCGATAGTTCGGTTTCTCGGGGTGAGACGACTTCTTTTCCTCTCAATCAGGTGATTTCGGGTTGGACCGAAGGATTGCAGCTAATGGTGGTTGGCGAGAAGCGCCGCTTTTGGATCCCGGCTGATCTTGCTTATGGAGAAACACCCTCGCGGCCGGGTGCCCCGTCTGGCGATCTAACCTTTGATGTCGAACTGTTTTCTATCGAGGCGGCTCCCGAGGCACCTGAACCTCCTGCTGAGTTGAAAACTCCTGAGACCGCCGAGAAATATGAAAGTGGTCTTGCCTCTCAACTTCTCGAAGAGGGCGAAGGCGGTGACAAACCTGGCCCATCTGATGTGGTAGCGGCTCATTTTACTGGATGGCTAGAAGATGGAACTCTTCTCGAAAGTACAGTGATGAATGGCAAGCCTGCGCAATTCAAACTCGATCAAGTGACCATTAAGGGATGGGTGGAAGGACTTCAACTCATGAACAAGGGCGAAAAGCGCCGATTTTGGATTCCCGCTGCCTTGGGATTCGGCGAAAATCCACCTCCGGGTGCTCCCCAGGGAAATTTAATCTTCGATTTCCAATTGCTAGATTTTAAGGTAATCCCCAAGGATCCCGAGCCAATTCCAGCTCCGGATGATGTCTCGGCAGCGCCTTCGGATTCAATAGCCACCGATTCCGGTCTCGCTTCCAAGGTTCTTTCGGAAGGATCAGGCTCGGATCATCCTTCCGAAACCGACGAAGTTCTCGTTCACTACACCGGCTGGACAACCGACGGGAAAATGTTCGATAGCTCGGTTGCTCGGGGTGAACCAATTTCTTTCCCGCTCAATGGTGTGATCAAAGGTTGGACCGAGGGTGTTCAGCTCATGGTTGAAGGAGAGAAGCGTCGCTTCTGGATTCCGGGTAAGCTCGCTTACGGCGAGACTCCAACGCGTCCGGGAGCTCCATCTGGTCAGCTCGTTTTTGATGTCGAACTGATTAAGATCGGTAAGTAGAAAATCTCTCCAGTTTGGTATTTGCCGCTTCGTTAGATGTGATGCAGTCTTTTGCCGTGCCCGAAACTCTTGATATTTGCTGGGTCGTTGCCGGGTTGGTCCTCCTTTACTTTGGCGCCGAATGGCTGGTGAGGGGATCCTCTGAGCTTGCCATTCGCTTTGGAATTAGCCCACTTGTCGTCGGGTTGACCGTCGTGGCATTCGGCACGAGTGCTCCTGAGTTGGTGGTGAGCGTAAAAGCGAACCTAGACGGGAGTGGAGGAATGGCGATTGGTAATGTTGTAGGTTCAAATATTTGCAACATCGCGCTCGTGTTGGGAGTGGGAGCGGTGATTTTTCCATTGGCGATTCAACGTCAGGTGATTCGGAGAGAAATGCCCGTTCTACTCATCGCGACCGTGGTTTTTCTGCTGATGATAAAAGATGGGGTGATCGACCGACTTGAAGCCGGAATTCTTTTTGGGGGTATTCTTGTTTATGTCATCACGAGTTTAGTTCAGGCACGAAAAGAAGATCCTAACGTCAGCGAAGACCTTGATCCGGAAGTTATCAAGGCCGCCAAAACCGCAGGCTTAGCAAGAGTCTTCCTAAATCTATTTTTGATTGTAATCGGAGCATTTCTTCTTGTCGTAGGCGCTGATCGAATGGTTGTGGGTGGTGAAAGTATTGCGCGATTTTATGGTGTTCCGGAGGCCATTATCGGGCTTACCTTGTTTGCGTTTGGAACCTCTCTACCCGAGTTGGCAACCTCGGTTGTTGCTGCGATGAAAAAGCAGGGCGACATCATTGTTGGTAATGCAGTCGGCTCCTGCATTTTTAACCTTTTAGCGGTGGTAGGTCTAGCGGGAATCATTGCTCCTCTAAAAGGGGAGGGCGTCACGATTGTTCATCTGGCGGTCATGCTGGCAGTCACCGTGATCCTGACGCCCATGATGTTACATCGGATGAAGCTTGACCGTTGGGAAGGTGTCCTTTTGGTCGCAGGCTACCTAGGATTTACAGCTTGGCTCATTGGGGTTTAATAGACGACATACTTATTGGATTGCCGAGCGGCGATATGGCTGGAGGCGAAATTTTCTGAAAATCCAAAGAGTGGGGGAGTCCGTCCAGATTCTAATCAGTAAGGAGAAGGAATCACTTTGCTCGCTTGCGGAAAGCGATGGGATGGTGTGAAGTTGGGGGGTGATTGATTTGTTAGCTACATACGTCCACGATTTCGATCCGGTAATTTTCTCGATCAGTGAGAAAATCAAACTTCGCTGGTATGGATTGTCCTATGTGATGGGCTTCGCGGCAGCTTACTTGATCTTGCTTCGACTTTCTCGGAAGAAGCTCTGGCCGATTGCGGAACTCAAAGTGGGAGATGTCGTCACCTACACTGCGATTTTTGGGGTATTTTTGGGTGGTCGGATTGGCTACGTCTTGTTTTATATGCTGCCTAGCCCTGGCGGATTGGAAAGAATTTTGGAAGATCCGATTACTATTATTGCGGTATGGGAAGGTGGGATGGCCTCACATGGTGGAATTCTTGGGATTATGTTATTCACCCTGTTTTATGCTTGGAAGAAGCAACGGACTTTATGGCCGGCAGTCGGTGATGGGTTTGCGATCGTCGCGCCACTCGGAATATTCTTTGGGAGAATGGCAAACTTTATTAATGGCGAGCTTTATGGAACGGTTACGGATGAAAAAAATTGGTGGGCGGTGAAGTTTCCTAAATCGCTTTATGAAAGTGGATATAGCGACCAATTGCAGAAGGGATTGCAACAAGCTGCCGTGAATAATGATGCGGCGGGAGAGTTCTTAAAAGACCGGATAAGGCTTGTTGGGGATTACGATGGCTATGATCTTTCCCAGCAAGCTTTTGAACAAGAATTTCTTCCGATTGCTCGTGAAAATCCTGATGTCATGCAGGCTTTGGCTGATCATGCCCCCGCGAGGCATCCGTCACAGTTATATGAGGGGATATTGGAGGGTTTGTTGGTTTTTTTAATCCTCTATGTGATTCGGCTGAAGTTTCCGAAATTGCGCCATGGTATTTTGACTGGTATCTTTTTTGTGGCTTATGCACTTTTTAGAATTCTCGTAGAGAACGTAAGAGAGCCTGATGCCGAGATGGTGGGTGAGATGACGAAAGGTCAATTCCTTTCCATATTCATGGTTGCAATAGGAGTTTCTTTTATAGCAAGCGCATTTATTCTCATTCCTAGGCGGTTTTGGACGGGAATAGGAGGGGTCGTTTTAGGCGCGGTTACATTTTCGTTTGGGGGAACATCTACATTGGAGTTCACTGGGGGATTTTTGGCACTTGCAGGAGGGTTGTTAACTTTTTCGGGATTCATGTTGGGGCAGCCATATTGGAGGTTTTTGCCAGGGAGTTTAGTTTCCAACTACTCTCAAGAACCTGGAAAATCTAGGAAAGCTTTTGATATTTACAGGCAGATTTCTGACAAAAAAGCGCAGTAGTGCGCCATGCTGAGTTACCCTTTTTTGACAAAGGATACACCGACAATTCAACTCACTGTTTTTTTGTCGGATCTTAAACTAGCTCCAGTTGAGGGCTCCCTCGGCGCACCATTTTTGTTCCCCAAAGGATTTAATGTTATGGCCCAGGGCGTTGGCGAGCGTGAGGAGGAACCGGTTATGTGGGATTTTTGTTCCAACGTGGTGGAAACCTGAGTTTTTAGTGGCCTCCCCACCGACTATAACGATCGGAAGGTCGTCGAGAGTGTGGGAATTGCCTTTTCCAAGCTCGTTCACCCAGACGATGGTGGTGTAATCGAGCATGTTACCAGGCTGTCCCACTTCGGGAGTGTTTTTGAGGTTTTCCGCAAGATAGGCAAGTTGCTCCGCAAACCAGATGTTGATTTTTTCCAGCTTGTTTTGAGCCCCTTCATTTTTATCTGGTTCGTGGCTTAAAGAGTGGTGCCCTTCGTTAATATCGAGCCATCGCATGCGAGCCTGTCCGACGGAGCGCATAAATTGAAGAGATCCGATACGAGCCATGTCATTGGCCATAGCATTGACGAGAAGGTCGATCTGCATGCGGGCCAGCTGAGGGGTGTTGTCGTTGACGAGCTCGATGTTTGGATCCAGCTCGGGTTCGGGGTGAGCCAGCTCACCTGCTTGGGCCGTTGCGGATATTTCACGTTCCATTTCCTCGACCAGAGTCATGTGTTGTTCAAGCAGGCTACGGTCTTCGACAGAAAGATTTTTGGAGACCCGTTTAAGGTCGCTGCCTAGGCTATCAAGAATTGATGCGTAGGTTTTTCGTCCTTGGGTTTGCCCATAAAGTTTGTCGAGCATCTGGTAGGGATCATTTAGCGGAGCTAGAGGGCGATTAGAACCAGCATAACACATGCGAGTCCAAGGATCAGCCCGGTCGGGAACCGCTACGCCGATTTCAAGAGATCCGTATCTCGTTCGAGTCGAGTCGTTTTTCTGGAAAAAGTTTTTAATCTCTTGGTCAATCGAAATTCCGGAGGCCCAGCCGGCAGGAGGTCCTCCGCCACCTTGGATGTTACCGGGGTGCAGGCGAGCTCCTGTCAAAAGACAGGACATTCCGCGCATGTGACTGTCTCCATCACCACCGACGCGATTCGAAATCCCTTTCAGAACTGCAGTTTGATCCTGAAATGGCGCAAGAGGAGCGAGAATAGACGATTGCGATAGGTCTCCATTCTTTCCCGGCCAGAACTTAGCGGGGAGTGTGCCATTCGGCGAAAACATAAAAATGAGACGCTGCCTCTTTCCGGAGGTCGTTGACGCGCCAAATGATTGCAGTCCTGTTAAGAATGGAAGGGCCCCAGTAGTGATGCCGAGTTCGCGGAGAAAGTGACGTCTAGAAGTCATAGCTTATTTTTTTATTACGGCTCATTTAAACAATTTCTACCGATTAATTTTCCGAGGAAACTTCATTCGAGCGCTTCGACGTGCGCCTGAACTCCGGCGGCTAGCCCTTCAAGCGAATATCCACCTTCAAGAACGGAAATAAGATGACCATCGGCAAATTCTTCAGCGATTTTCCTGAGCCAATTGGTAAAAGTCTTGTAATCCTCGTCGAGGAGGCGGAATTTTCCAAGTGGGTCGCCAAGCCGTGAGTCAAATCCTGCTGAAATCATAACGAGTTCGGGTTTAAATTTGCGTATCGCAGTGACAAAGTTGGTATCGATTGTGTCGCCAATACGATGCATGTCGGAGCCGGCAGGGAGGGGGGCGTTCAAGGTGAATCCACGACCTTTTCCTCTACCCAATTCTTCAAGCATTCCAGTCCCTGGATACCAAGGTGATTGGTGAACACTGCAGAATAAAACGGTTTCGTCTTCATAGAAAATGTCCTGTGTCCCGTTCCCATGATGAACGTCCCAGTCTAGAATGGCGACTTTCCCTACACCATATTTTCGCTGGGCGTAGCGGGCTCCTACTGCAACGTTATTGAGGATGCAAAATCCCATCCCGCGATTGGACGTGGCGTGGTGACCCGGAGGTCTGACTGCGCAAAAAGCTCTTTTTGAACGGGTGAAATTTTCCGAATAAATTTCATCGACCGCAGCGCAAACCGACCCAGCGGCGTGGCTGGCCACGAGCCAGGAATCAGGACAAACAGCGGTGTCACCAGTGGAGAGTTGATCGAATCCAGATTGTATTTCCTTTTGGGCGAGCGCGAGATAACGTTCGCCGTGAACGGCAGCGAGGTCTTTAAGATTAGCTGCTCGTGATTCGATCTTCTTCAACCTTGTAGAAAGTCCTGAGGCCTTGAACATGCTAGTAAGTGCAAGATAGCGTCCAAAGTGCTCGGGATGTTCGCCGGTGATGTGGCGGGTAAAGAGTTGGTCCAGAACGAGAGCAAGTTCGGGATGGGAATGGGTAGTCATTAGAAATCTTACCTTGGCACGGTTTCTCTTGCCATGGTGACAATGATATCCCGAATGTGAAAGTTGCTGTCTACGAAGGTTTTGTGGAGTGAATTCATGGTTTTAAAACCGTAAGCATTGATCGGTTGCTGAATGAGGTGATGGAAAAGATGCTTTAAAAAAGCGCGATGGGCTTCGGGCGATTCGACCGCGAGGCGCGCTAGATCATCGGGGCCGCTGATTTTCACCATTGAGTCCTCAGGCGTAGGATACTCGCTGATCGTGTTTATTGGTTTGTTTTTTTCATGAGTTCTAAAACGTCCGGTCGCGTCATAGTTTTCGAGGCTGAATCCGATTGGATTGATAATTGAATGACACGCCATACAATTCTCATTTTTTGTCAGATGCGTGACTTTTTCGCGCATCGTAAGGTTTGGTTTGAAATCAGTATCCTTAAATTCAATGGCGTTGGGAGGGGGTTTGAGAAAGCGGCCCAAAATATTACGGCTTAGATAAACTCCTCGGTGAATTGGCGAGGTTTGTTTGTGGTAAGAAAAAGCTGTAAGGATGTAAGGATGGGTAAATAGACCGGCCCGTTTTTTGTCGGGAGTAAGAAGAAGCTTGAAGTCATTCTGTGCTGGTGCTGGTGCACTATAGAATTTCGCGAGCCTTTTATTTAGATAGATTTTATCTTCGGTGAATAGTTTTCGATAGTCAGACTGTTCAGACCATATCACGTTTTCGATGAAAAGATCCAGCGAGGTGCGCAAGTCAGCAACCATTCGTTGATCAAAATCAGGAAAGAGTTCGGGGTCTTTTTCGAGATCTTCTTTTTCTGAAAGACTGAGCCAGTGATAAAAGAAAGACCGAGTTTTTGCTTTAGTGCGGAAATCAGTCATCATGCGCGAGAGCTGATTATTGATTTCAGTTTCCTCGCCAAGGCGCTTTTCTTTCGCAGCTTCCCAGAGCTCTTTATCCGGGACGGAATCCCAGAGAGAGAGAGCTAGATGAGCAGCCACAGTGTAGTGATCAGGTTTTCCGTCATCACCTCGATTGAGTGATGGGTAAAGAAAGTAAGGAGAAGTAAGAATTAACATGAGAGAGCGGCGAGTAGCGGTCTCTGAGTCTTTATCTGCATCAAAGATATTTTCGATGTAGAGCGTCTTCTGAGTGGTTGAAAGGGGGCGAGCGAAAGCCCTCGTTGCAAATTCGAAACAAAAAGCTTTCAGCTTATCATTTCGCTTTTTGTCTTTTGAATTGGTTTTAGCGAGTACGTTGATGTCATTGTAAATTTGACGGGAGGCTTCTATCGATGCCTTCGCAACTGATTCCTTCCATGCCTTCGAAATGGAGGAGCCTCTTTCATATCCCAACGAAGCGTCATCAGCTGGAAATGCAGTTGAGATAATGGCAGCAGTTGGAGCGCTTTCAGTATAAAGCACGCGTGTAGGAATGGGCTCCCATTTTCCATGAGGTGGCTTCCATTCTATTAGAAGTGATGATTTCTTTTCTTTGTATGAGACAAAGTCGATGTAAATGGGAATGGGATGGCCACCTAATAAGAAAATAGAAGCTTCGACTGAGCGCAATTGGTTGGCAGAGGACACCCAAGCATCAATAAACGCGGTTTTCCTGTGAGTCTCACCACCGTAAAACTTTTCGCGTTCCATTTCGTTTATAAAAACCCGCACGCCATTGGGTGTCGTTGCGCGGAAAGAGTATCTTCCGCTTTCCTTTGGTAGAAGTGAACCGGTCCAGAAGATCGCATGAGCTTTGGAATCAATGCCTTTGACCTTGTGATCCTCTTCGATATTAAAGTCGATTCTAGGGTCTATTCGCTTTGCGAGCTCCTTCTTACGATCATTCATTTTTTCCTTATGGTAATAGTGACCGCGTAGTCCATTTTGTGTGCCCAACTGAGCCCTTCCTCGAAAGGATTGCACAATGTCAGTGATTGCCCTGCGATGTTGATGCTGGGTTCGTCGCAGTAAGTCTTTTCGCACCGGTTTTATCTTCGCTTGAGCCTCTGGGGAGTAGAATGCGCCATGAATATACTGCGCAACTAGATGGGCCTCTTTGTCGATCACGGCGTCCTCGTCCTCTTCAGGCATCGTTCGGTGGATATACTTTGCGAGAGACGCAATTGACTTTGTGCCGACAAGCGACTCGTCATATTCGTCAGACACTCCTTGACCTTTGTCTCCGTGGCAGGAGAGGCAGTGTTTGGCGTAGATTTCCGCTCCACGATCTCCGAATGCTGGAAGGGTGGCAAGGAGCCCCAAGAGTAGCCAAAGACGCATGGTTTAATTACGAAAGAAGCGAGGTTTTGTTTCAAGAAGCGCCGTGACCCTTAGTCGGATTGCAGCAACTTTTTGACATACTTGGCAAGTAGGTCAGCCTCGAGGTTGACTTTTTGTCCAACGCTCGCTTCGCCAAGGTGAGTAGACTTTAAAGTGTGCGGCGTGATCCAGAAAATTGCTGAATTTAGGGTAAGTTCGGCGATTGTAAGGGAAATCCCATCGATGCAAAGCGAGCCCTTGTCGATGCAAAGTGTGTGCACTGCGGCTGGAATGGCGATCTCAAGCCGGTAGTCCTGTCCCATCGCTGAGAGGTCGGTAATGGTTCCGGTGTTATCGACATGCCCTTGCACGAAGTGGCCACCGAGGCGGTCTCCGACCGCGAGGGCGCGCTCCAGATTGACTTGCTCCCCCTCATGTAAGTCACCAAGGGAGGTCATTTTGAGAGTCTGTGCGAGAAGGTCGAAGCGGACTTTGTCATCGAGCGAGGCCACGGTGAGGCAGCAGCCGTTGACGGCAACTGAGTCACCTAAATTCAGTTCGTTACTGAAAGGGATATCTAAAATGAGTTCGGCTTGTTCTCCCTTTTCAATCAAGGAGACAACAGTGCCGATCGCTTCAACAAGACCGGTAAACATGTTGATGAGTTTGTTCCGTTTTGGCTGGTTTGGGATCCTCCTTCATTCCGGAAGATGGAAGGAGCATGAAGCAAGCACCCATAATGATAGTTGGAATGATCGCGGCCTTGGCAAGTCCACCGGGAGAAATGCCACCTTTAAAGTAGCGGCCGAGTAGTGATTGCCCGGCAGGATTAGGGGCGTTGGCGATGACGGTTAAACCGCCGCCTGTGATTGCTCCAGCAAGAACCGCATACTTTGACATGTTGGGCAAGTCCGGGGCTTGGGAGGCAAGGTAGGTGAGGGCAGCATTATCGTTGAAAGCAGTAAGGATTGTGGAGCCAATCATGAGTAACCATTGGTTGTCGATTGAGGTGAGTAGAACCGAGATCCACCAGCCTTGGCAGCCACCGTGAATGACGAGACTCGCAAGGAAGAAACCGATAAGAATCGGGCTCTTCATATTAACATCATTCTGGTGATGGCCGGTGGCCTGGGTGAACCCGATAAAGAAGAGGAATCCAAAGATGAAGACCATTTGGTAGTGTGCCGTTAGAACCGTGAAAGCGAGAAAGAGGAGGTGAACGATGGTGATCCACGCGGGGATAGGATCTTCGCGCTCTACCCAGCTGGCTGGCATATGGGTGTCACGGTTTTCTTTAAGCCCCATGGTTTTAAATTCCTTCTTAAAAAATGAGAAGTAGAGGGCATTGGAAATGACAATCCCGACTACGGCTTTCCAACCGAAATTGAGGAACATGAAGTCCATGCCGAAATTCCATTTGCTAGCGATCATTAGAACGGGCGGAGCTGCAAAGTGAGTCAGTGTTCCGCCTACGGAAATGTTCACAAAAAGGAGGCCGAGAGTGGCGTAGGTAAATTTTTTGGAGGGATTAAGGTCGAAAAACTTTTTAGCAAGAAGCATTGCCGCGATTGTCATGGCGGCGGGTTCGGTAATGAATGATCCGAGGATGGGAGTGATGGTTAAGGTGGCGAGCCACCAGGCGGCAAGTGTTCCTCCGAAGAGTTTTGCAACTTTATCGACCATGGATTCTGCAAAGCGAACGACGGGCCGTGTTGCGGCGATGGCCATGATGATGACCACAAACATGGGCTCAGTGAAATTGACGTCCTTGCCGATGTAATATTCGATTTGCTTGAAGCCAGCCATAATTCCGTCCCCGTCTTGGATGCCGAAGAACCAGAGAATGGCAGCACCAAGGGCGATGACCCAGATCCCAAAAATGGCTTCAATTTCCCCTAAAAAGTGAAAGAGGTTGGCTTTGAAGGATACGTCGTCTTTGGCATCATCATGAGGTTTGGCGTCGGCTGTTAAACCGAGTTCTTCAATCTTTTTTTTATGTTTATGCTTATGCTTGTGAGCCATTTCGATGAAGAAGCCGCTGAGGAAGATGTGTATAATGGCACAAAGGAAGATGAGAGACGCGACAAGATTAAATCCACCTTGTTGTCCTGCCCGGTATTTGAGCTTTTCCCAGATGCCCCAGTCCTCGTTAGAATTTTCTTCCCCTTCGTAAGCCGTCAAAGGAAGGGGGAAAATTGCGTATTGGTCCTTATCGAGAGAGTTTTCCTCTTTTGCGTGGATTGGCTTATCCTCAGCGGCTGAAGCGATCGTTCCAGAAAACATAAAGCAGAGAGCGACAGCAAGGGGGAAGATGGTGAGAAACTTCACAGAGCAAAAGTTTAGCTTTGGCTGAAGGCTCGGCAAGTAAAACGGTTACTTAGTCCACCGATTTAATCTGCTCTTCTATGATTTGTAGTTCCTTGACGATGGCTTGGCCCTCAGGCGAATTTTCCGCAAAAGAGCCTTGGAGGTCTTTAATCTGCTTTTGGGATCTAGTGATCCGGTCTTCAGTCTCACGGATCTCTGGAAGCTCCTGGCTAAGGCGCTGGATTTTAGTCGAGATCTCGATAATCTTCTCAGCAGCTTGCTTGATTTCAAATTCCCGTTTTCTGGTGCGAGCCGAGAATTGGTTCTCCTGCCAAAAAAGCAGTTCCTCGTTTAGCTTTTGAAGGCTGGGATGGGTATTGCGAATATTTTGAAGGTCACGGTAGGCCTGTTGTTGCTCTTTGATGATGATTTTGAGTTCACCATCTGGATCGAGTTGACTGGAGGCAACGAGCTTTTTTAGTTTCTTCGAGAGTTGGTGTTTTTTGTTAAGAAGCCCTGCAATCTTCTTGCTGCGGCTGGACGCAGATTTCCCTTCGGGAGCTAGCGGGGGAGGTTCTGTGGCTTCGTCGGATTTGCAGCCGGTAATAAAAAAGGCCAAAATTATAGTGAATAGGAATTTCATGTGCTTATGAAAGCATGTTTTGTCAGTCATTGCCACCCTTGGAAAGCTGTGGTTTCTTGTTTTTTAGATGTGGAGCCAGAAAAATGGGAGGTTCATTGATCGATTGCTTTATCGCAACTATCATCAAGGAAGCGCCGTGAGCAATTTTGTTCGTCAGCGGGTGAGGCCTGGGGCTTGGCTATTGATAGTAGGTGGGGGAGCCAGTATTTTCCTGGGTGCAAATTTAGATGAGAGTATTACAGCCATTCTCACTCTGTTTATTTTCTCTTTGCTTTCTTCAAGCTTTGTCTGGGCCTGCCTGAGGCGTGCGAAGCTATCGGTTGTTCGTGTTCTGCCATCGACTGGAACAGTCGGAGAAGTTCTAAGATATGCAGTCTCAGTTCGAAATGAAGGGAATCGGACAGTGCGGGAGGTGTATCTTTGTGAGGCTGGAAGTGACCCGCGACCGAGTCAGTGGGAGTTTTCCCACTTAAAGGAACCAGGAGAGAGTGATCGTAATGTCTTCGACCGAGCCTTTCGGTTTTATCGGTGGAAATGGTTGATGGACAGAGGAGGCGCTTGGATCACGATAGGGCGATCGAAGCCACTGCAGCTTGAATCAGGAGAGGAAAAGCAGACCTATCTAACAGTAAAGCCACTTCGCCGGGGCGGAATGAAATTTAGTGATATTCGTGCCGAACTCCCTGATCCCTTTGGTTTTTTTCAGCGTCGCCGTCCGATTTTGAACGAAGAAGAAGAGGTGTTGATAATTCCCCAAAGATATTGTCTTCCAAATTTAGACCTTGGAGGGTGCTCTGAGGTAAAGGCTGGGGTGGATACGTCTTCGACGGTGAGGGGTGAGGGGGACGAATTCATGGGGCTTCGCGAATATCGGGAAGGAGATTCGTTACGCAGTATCCATTGGAAGGCTTGGGCTCGCACTGGGCGGCCTATTGTGAAGGAGTTCGAGGAGTTGCGCTTTCCTCGCTATGGCGTCGTGCTCGATACAAATTTGAAGGAGACTGGACCTGATATGTTTGAAGAGGCCATTTCGGTTGCGGCTTCCTTTGTTTCGACGATCGAAAAGGAAAGCTGTTTAGTGGATTTGATCTTTATGCATGAGGAACCGCAAATTTACACTGCGGGACGTGGCGTGGCACGAACGGATCATCTTATTGAGGCTCTTGCTCGAGTGGAGGGGGTCGATCAAGAGGGGTATGAAAGTTTGGGGCGATTGATTGCACGATATGCCAATGAGCTTACTGCGTGCGTGGTCGTTCTCTCTGGCTGGTGTTCCGAGAGAAAAGATTTTTTGGAACGATTGCGAGGAAGCGAGTTAGCTTTGACCGTTTATGTGATCGGTGTTGGGGATGCGCCTGAAGATGCTTTGCTGTGCAACGTCAAATGGTTGAGGTGGAACTTTATCGAGAAAGATTTAATGACACGATGAGAGGCGAGTCTGAAAGAGATATGTTATCGGCGCCACCTCGTTTGCTTTTGGGCGCAGCTTTCTTGTTTTGGGGCGAAATGCATGATCAAGCTGTGGCAGGATTAATTGCCGCAGTTTTAGTTGAGGGCCGTCATTGGGTTAATCTTCGGTGGGACTTTACTCATAAAGGCTTCGCAAGATCCTGGCAGTTGTCTGCGATCATCCTGATTGTGTCAGCTCTGGTTCTCCTGCAGAAAGATAATTTGAAGGCGAGTGATTTTTTGGACCTTTTATCGTGGATTCCTTTCATGATGTTACCTTTGGTCCTGTCTCAGCAGTATGTCAGAAAAGGCGGGGTTCCAATGGTGACTTTTTCTTTTATCGCGAGGCGGAAGGCTGCTGCTGATAGGAAGGCGGGGCGTCCAGTGGAGACAAATTCCATTCAGTTAGGATATCCTGTTTTGATCCTAATTATGATTGCAGCTGGAATGGGAGTGGGGTCTCTGAAATGGGTTAAGACAATTGATCCCCGTTATCCGCTGGGCATGGTGATTCTTTTGGGCTGGGCAATTTTCACCCTCGGTGGACGGAAGGTTCGCCCGTGCGCATGGTTGGTAGCTTACCTAATCTCAATCGTTATGACGATCGGAATGTCATGGGGCGTGGTGAAAATCTACGATCATTTTATAAAGGGCTATGCGGGTAGTGGAGGGCGGCTGACTTCTACCCAGCAAACCCAAACTTCGTTGGGCAGGATTCGTGAGTTGCAACTCAGTCAAAAAATTGAGTGGCGGTATTTTCATGAAATTGGACCGATGCCGAAGCTGTTGAAACTTGGATCATACAATGAACCATTGGGAGATATTTGGCAGGCACGAACTCGTATTATTGAACTTGCAGAGCAAATCCCGGACGGACGAAAATTTGCAGGAGATTTCGAGATCCTTCTCCCCGACGGTGAAAATACATTTATCTTTGAGGACGATGATCGCGAGCTGGAGTATGGCATTGAGGGCCGGATTCAAGGGCTTATCGAAGATGAAGGATTGATCCCTCACTTGGGCTTGACCAAGCGTTTTGAAGAAATTCCCAGTGAAATCGTGGCCGTTAATTCAATGGGCTCGGTTAAAATGATCGGAGTGAATCGCGGGGCGATGGAGGCTAGGATTCAAGCGGATCCGGAGAGTGAAGAGATGCGGATAGATCCAACCGATCTAGATTTGACCTATCCAAAGGCCGAAGAAGAGGGGCTTGAAAACTTTCTTGAGGAGATTGGACTCTGTCTTCCTGAAGTCGGTCAACATCCTACGAGAGCTTTGGCTAGAAAGGTTGGAAGAGAGGGAGGACCGCCGGACCTCACAATCGAGAAGTTTCGTGAAATTGAAGCCAAGATTGCTCTGATATTCTCCGATATTGATCAGTTTGAATATAGCCTTTTTTTGGTTGGAACTGACAGGAATGCCCCGATAACCGAATTCTTAAAAATTGATAGGAAGGGACACTGTGAGTATTTTGCGGGGGCAACCGCTATGCTGATGCGAAGGATGGGAATTCCGTGCCGATACGCAGTGGGATACTCCCTACATGAGAGAGGATCTGGGGAGCGGGAATGGATTTTGCGGGGGCAGCATGCCCATGCATGGGTCGAGGCTTATGTTGGAGGCACTTGGGTAAATGAGCGAAATGGTGACGTGGATGTGTGGAGGTGTCGTGGTGGGAAGTGGGTCGATGTTGATCTGACTCCTCCCGCTTGGGTGAATATCCATAAATCTCATCCATGGTATCAGGGGGTCTATGACTGGTTTCAGGGATTTCGCACAGGTTTAGAACTCTGGCTGGACCAGCCCGGTGTCTTTGACCGGGTTTTGAATGTATTGGTTCTGGTTGGGGTTCTTTTGCTGATTTTTGTGATTTACCGGTTGATCCTGACTAGGGGGCGGGACACTTCGGATAGCTGGGAGAATTCGATCCGGGAAATAGGATTACTGAAAGACTTTGAAAAATGGCTTTCAAAACGAATCGGAAAACGTCCCCGTTCGATGCCCTTGGGCACATGGTTGCGTCGCTCGTTGCCGATTGGTTGTGATGAGTTAGTGCAGCGTTATGAGAAAGCAGCCTTTGGCGCCAATGCTGATAGTGGAGGAGATTTGGAAGGCCCAATCCGGATCGCAAAACAGCTCTGGAAAGAGCAAGAAAAAACCCCAGGGACGAAGGACGCCCGCGGGGTTGATTGATTTTAAAATCAGGAAATTTATCCTTTAATTTCTGCGTTGTAGAAGTCCTGCCAATCCTCAAGGTTATTGAGATTTACAGCGTCGAGGATTGCGCCGGTATCGGCGATGCTAACGGACTCAAGGATAGCAGTGCGTGTTGCGTCGTCGTGGTTGTAACCAACAACAGCAGCGTTGTGCGTATCGATCGCCTCATTGTTGAGGGAGCCTCCTTTTTGGTCGAGGATCCACTGCTCACATTGAGTGTAGGAAGGTTTGCTTTCCTTGATGTAAGCTAGGAATGTGTCGCGCTCAATGCCGAGTGCGTCGAGGGTCATCTGGTCGAAGCCAGCACCTGCGGCGGGGTAATCGCTGTGAAGCTTGCCGGCAGCATCAAGAGAAGCTTTTTGCCAGAGGCGAGGAAGGTGAAGCACGCCGAGGGGGCCTGCGATTCCGGAAGTGACGAGAGGAATGATTTGGCTCATTGCTTTGGTAGTTTTTGGGTTTTGATTAACAGAGACTCGTAAATTTAAGATCTCCGCCAAGTTGTTACCCAGAGGTGCCTTGTATGGCAAATGCTAATTCGAAGGAAGTTTTCAACCAATCCTTGTTTTTTGAACAGTTGCGGAGTTTTCTCCAGACATCACGATGTCTGCCGGATTTTCCATCCAATCACTGAATAAAGCACAGCGTGAAGCTGTCTTGGCCCTTAATGGGCCTGTTCTTATTCTGGCAGGAGCTGGAACTGGTAAAACGAGGACGGTGACCTGCCGGATGTCGGCTCTCCTTGAAAACGGCGTGAAAGCTGAAAATGTTCTCGCGGTCACGTTTACCAATAAATCAGCGGCGGAGATGGCAGAACGCGTCATGGGTATGGTGGGGAAAAAACGCGGGAAAGCGTTGACTGTATGCACTTTCCACTCGCTTTGCCTGCGGATTCTCAAGCGGGATATTGAATCTCTTGGCTATAAGAAAAAGTTCGCCGTGATGGCCGGCGGAGATCAAACTGGGATGATTCGCCAGCTTATCGTTCGGAAAGGAGGCCGAAAGATTAACCTGAAGCCCGGTGAGGTGATAAGCGAGATTTCAAAAGCCAAGAATGCTGACTTATCGCTTTCGGGAATTGAGGATGATCTGGTCGCTGAGATTGCTGTAGCTTATCAAAACGAACTTCGAGCGCAAAATGCGGTTGATTTTGATGACCTTCTTCTTTTGGGGGAGAGGGTTCTCCGGGAGTATCCGGAGGTGCGGGAGTATTGGCAGAATAGATTTCGCTACGTTACGGTAGACGAATTTCAGGATACCAATAGCTTGCAAATGAAGTTGCTTCAGCAATTGGTTGGCGAACCTTACAATATTTGTGTGGTGGGCGATGATGATCAGTCGATTTATGGATGGAGGGGCGCACAGGTGGCTAACATTCTTCAGTTTGAACGATTTTTCCCCAATCCGAAGATCATTCAACTGGAGGAGAATTATCGGAGTACTCAGGCGGTTCTGGAGGTGGCAAATAGCTTGATTCGCCACAATGTGGGGCGACGTGAAAAGAAGTTGCGGCCTACAATTCCGGGTGGAGATCTAGTTCGTCTAGTTTCCATGCCAGGTGACCAGGAAGAAGCAGAATGGATTGTTTCCGAGATCGTGATGCAACGTGAGGAAGGGCGAGTTTTGGAGGATTTTGCCATTCTCTTTAGAACGAACGGTCAGATTCGAAAGATGGAGGAAGTTTTGCGTGAGGCGAAGATACCTTACCGAATGGTTGGAGCGCAAAGTTTCTACGACCGTAAAGAGGTGCGGGATGTTCTCAGCTATGTCCAAGTTCTAAATCAGCCGGAATTGGATATTCCCCTACTTCGGGTTCTCAATACTCCTCCGCGTGGGATTGGAAACACGACCTCGATGGCAGCTTTGAATTGGAGTCGAGAGAAGGACCAGAGTATTTGGGAGACACTGATCGATGGTGAGTTTCTGACTCAAGTTTCCAGTAAGATGATGAATTCGATTCAGGTCTTTACCGCTCAGGTAGAAAAGGTTCGCCGGTGTTTAGTTGACGGTATGAATGCCGGAGTGGTGATGGATCAATGGCTTCGGGAAATGGATTTTCAGGATTGGTTGATGCGCCAATGTAAGACTGACAAAGAGAAAGATGTACGGAGAGAAGGAGTCTCGACGACGATTGCGTCCCTGACCGAAGCAATCAAAAAAGGGAAGAGTCTGAGCGACTTCCTAGACCAAATTGCGCTCGATGCTGAAAAGGAGGAAGATCTAGAGCAAAAGAGCGGAGTGACGCTCATTACACTTCATGCAGCAAAGGGCTTGGAATATCCGGTGGTTTATTTGGTGGGCCTCGAAGAAGGGATTCTTCCTCATAAAAGAAGTATCGAAGAGGGAACGCGTGATGAAGAGAGGCGGCTTCTTTATGTTGGGATAACGCGGGCTCAGGAAAGGATGACGATGACTTATTGCGCGACGCGAGTGAAGTGGGGAAAGGAAGAATCTTGTGAGGCGAGTAGTTTTATCCAGGAACTTAATCCTGACTGGGTTCATGAGGAAGGCTACGAAGATATAATGGGCGCTGAGGCTTCCGAGGAGGAGCTCCGAGGCTTTTTTAGTGCGATGTCAGCGATGTTAGATGAATAAAAAAGCCCTCCGTTCAAGGTGAAGGAGAGCTTTGAAAATTTAAGGTTCTATTTAGATATCAGGAGCGATTACGACGTCCTAATAATAATATCGTTCCAAGAAAAACTGACAGGATACTGCTCGGTTCGGGAACAGCTACCCCAATTGAAGTTTTAAACGGATTTTCGCTGTCTTCCCAAAACATTAATGGATCACTGGTACTACCAATCGAAGGGGTAGGCGGTTGGTTGGTTACAATTCCGGGATCATTGAAAATCCATGTCGAAACATCACGAACAACGGTGTTGTATGCTGCTCCGTCTATTAAGCTTTCGGTCGTATCAAAGATGCGAAAACCCAAACGCACGGGGAACCCTAGAGGGAGTGAATCGCCAAGACTAGTATCAAGTGTGGAATTGATTTGGAAGGCCGACTCGAATCCACCCCCGGCGTTGAAGGTTCCGATCACCTCATCTGGATTCGATGAACCAACTCCGAGGAAGGGATTAAAAGAATCCCAATCTACACTAGTAAAGTCGTCACCGCTTTTTGAAGTTGCAACCCCCAAAAAGTATCCCACTTGGACCTGTGAACCAGTAGGAAGATTATCGCCTGATGCATCAAGTAGGTTTGCAAACGCACCACCACCGATTGTAACTGAAGCCGCATTAGTTAGGCCGTTCAGGACAGCGAATGCCAATGATGTTATTATTATATTTTTCAAATTATACTAGGATTCTACGTGGTGTTTTCTCTTAGATTAACTAAAATTTTATTCGGAGAGTGGATCATATGGAAGTGGCGCTGAAATGATTCCCTCCGTTCCGCTTACTTCAGTTTCGCGGTTTACAAAAATTGCTGCATTGGCGGCGATTGAAAGGGCATTTGAGTTGCCGAATTGGTTGTTAGCTGGAGCCCAATTACCAAATCCATTTACAAGATAAGCATCCCAGTTACTACCATTCCAAATGTAGAGGCGGTCGTCACTTTTCCAGAGATTATCGTTCACCCCCAACGCACCTAGCGTGGTAATGACGGGAATTCGTGTCGAGAGGAGTTTTGTTTTCGTAATCGTCGAGATCTGGGGAACAGCTGGGACTTCACCGAAGAGAGTTAACTCAATTGCAGACGTAGCGCTCCGCGAGATGAACATTCCCTCATCAGGGAAAATTACTGTGTCATTTTCGTTACCAAAAAGATTGGATGCTAAAGCCCAGTTCCCGAAACCATTCTTTTGGAAAGACAACCATTCTGAGCCGTCCCACACAAAAACTCGGTCGTCTGCGCTAAATTCACCAATTTTCGATGAGAAAATCGAACCGATTGTATTAGCTCTGCGAATTTTAACCGTTGTCGATGAAGGAAACCGATTTTGAATTCCAGGTGTTCCAGAATCTTTGTCACCAAGGAGGTCAAATGTCGTAAGGAGAGTGAGTTGTCCGTCGCTGGTGTTCGAAGAAACCAGAAAGGCTTCCTCACCTCCATCGGCATCCGCAATGTAAGCGAGATGTGGCTGCCCTGTCCATTGGCCGGGAGACCAATTCTGCCCAGCAATCGCTAAAGTTTGCGTGCTATTGCCGGGATTAATTGCGTGATCATTGTTGATCGTTGCAGACCCAGAAAAATCTAGATCATTCAACAAAGTGACTGAAATGCCTGTGGTGGTGGGCTCTGTTTCAGAGCTTGCAGCGGCAATGGTCACTTTTGTGTATCCCTGTGGAATAGTATAAATGGTCTCAGCATGTAGCGGAGATAACACTATGGAGGCAAAAACGAAGCGGGAGAAGTTCATATTTGATTAATAATAATGGATGGTTATGCTCTTCAATGCAAATAGAATTTGATTTTTTCTGATTTTTGTTGGGTTGATCCTTATGACTTGGGAGATCAAAACCTCGGGCGGATTTTGTAGTGCAAATAATGTTTCGATACAGCTCGGAATTCCGAGTGAATCTAGCTTAATGACCGTTAAGCTACGTGCCGTTTCCTAAGCAAAGTTTTAGGTGACGATCAGTGGATTAAAATAGTCCACTGAGAACTCGCTTGAAAATCAGCTTTGCTGGTTGGCTTGAATACCAAAAGATCTCAAAATTGATGGGTTCCAAAAGGATGAACATTAAACATTCAGTTTTTTGGGTAAGGTAATTGGCCAAATGGGTTTCAGGAGTTGCGAAGAGACGATCCTTCGTTAAGATCTCCACCTATCTTGAAGGCAGGTTATACTATAGGGAACGAGAAGTTGGTCAAAGTTTTGGAGGGAGCCTCGCAACATTTGCGCGGGCTCTGGAAAAAGCAGGGGAAGGACGAGGGGGCTCTTCGCATAGCGGTTGTGGGTGGTGGTTGCAGTGGGCTTCAATATCAAATGGATTTGGTAGATGGACCACGGGATCGTGATATTATGGTCTCAAGCAATGGGGTGAACGTGGTGATCGATCCCAAAAGCGCTTTGTTTGTGAGTGGCAGCGAGCTTGATTACTCCGATGATCTTCAGCAGGGAGGATTTAAGGTTAGTAATCCAAATGCGGTGGTGACTTGTTCCTGTGGTGAAAGTTTTGCGGCATGACGGATCCATTCGCTCTAATTGGTGTTCCTCGAAAGCTCGATTTGAAAGACGCAGACATTGACCGTTGTCTTTTAGTGGCCAGTCAACTCCATCATCCGGATCTCGGAGGCGATCAGGATTTGTTTTTGAAAATCCGTCTAGCTGGCGAGATTTTGAACTCTCCGGCGAAGCGAATCCGGGCTGCAATTGAATGTGAGGGACTTACCTTTGATGAACGCGGCAAAATCCCGGCGAAAGTGATGGAATATTTTTCTCTTGTTGCCTCGGTTTTACAGGATGTTGATTCTTTTGTGTCCGAGCGATCGAAGGCGTTGAGTAGCCTAGGCAAGGCTGTTTTAGATATACGTGTTCCAAGGTTAAAAGGCGATCTAGGGCTGGTGTCTAATAAGTTGAACCAGCTGAACTCAGCAATGATCGCGAGTTTCAAGAGCTTTGATGAAAAAGGGTGGGCTGAATGCGAGGTGGAGATGAGTGAAGTTGCTCGAGGTTTGATCTTTTTGACGAAATGGTCTGGGCAACTGAGGGAAGCGAACGGAAAGCTTTTTGAGTCCTTGCTCGGAGGGTGACTTGGTCTTAAATCCCTATCATGAGTGAGGTGATTATCGGGATTGATCTGGGCACGACCCAGTCGGCTGTCGCTGTAGTGGATTCGGGCTTCCCTCTTCTGCTTGCTGATGAGGAAGGTCGTTCACTGGTTCCCAGTGCAGTGTGGTATTCTAAAAATGGTGAGATTAAAGTCGGACACGATGCTCTGCGTCTTGCTGGGGTTGAAGAGGTGCACACGAGTGTGAAGAGTTTAATCGGAAGGAGGGCTAGCGAATCCGAAGGGGGATTGATGCCGGATGGACGCATCAGTACAGCTGCTGGGTTGAAGCTTCCTGAGGAAATTTCAGCGGAGATCTTGGCTGTTCTTAAGCGAATTGCTGAGAACCGTCTCGAAACTGAAGTAATCAAGGCTGTTCTAACAGTCCCGGCTTACTTTCACGATGGGCAGCGGGCAGCGACTAAAAAGGCAGGGCGGCTTGCTGGATTGGAGGTAGTGCGTATCCTTAGCGAGCCCACGGCAGCTGCGCTTTCCTATGGACTAGACCGTTTGGACGAGAGTTCCCGCGTTGCGGTGTTCGACCTTGGAGGTGGGACTTTTGATGTCTCGGTTCTGGAAATGAGAGAAGGTGTTTTCGAGGTTTCTTCAACTTCTGGAGATACTGATTTGGGCGGAGATGACTTTGATGAGGCGATCGCCGGATTCGCTGCGGGCAAGTTGGGTCTCGATCTTGGTGAGTTTGAAGCCATGGAGAGGGTGCAGTGGATATCAGAAGGTTGTCGTGTGAAGCTAGCTCTCAGTGAGGCTGAGGAGGCTACCTTTAGAATTCCGTTTACGGGCGAAGTGTTGGTGTCAAGGGGCGCTTTCCTAGGATTGATGAAACCCTTTTTGGCTCGAATGGAGTCGTGTTGCCGAAGAGCGATGCTGGATGCGGAAGTGACGGGCAAAGACCTTGCTGCCATAGTGATGGTTGGAGGGAGTAGTCGGATACCAATGGTAAAGGATCGGGTGGCAATGATTTTTGAACAAGAACCGGATTTAAGCCAGCACCCAGATGAGGCGATTGCACGTGGCGCGGCGATTCAGGCTGGTATTCTGGCTGGGACGGTTCGTGAAGTTCTTTTGCTCGATGTGACTCCTCTCAGTCTGGGGATCGAAACGATGGGAGGTTTAATGAACGTGTTAATTTCTAGGAATACTACGATTCCGTGCCGAGCTGGCGAGATGTTTACCAATGCCGTGGAAGGGCAGAAGTCAATGAAGGTTCGGGTTTTGCAGGGAGAAAGAGAGTTGGCAAAAGACAACTGGGAGCTGGGATCTTTCGAGGTTCAGTTTGAACCTGATCGCCGGGGGCAGGCGCGAGTCGGAGTTGAGTTCCGAATTGATGCCGACGGGATCTTGTCGGTTTTGGCTCGGGATGTTGCGAGTAATGTTGATACTGTCGTTAGCATCGGTAGTGCCGCTGTCGATGTGCAGGAGGCGAAGGTGGAACAAATGGTGAGTGAGAGTGTTGAGTTTGCTTTTGAGGATATGAATGCACGAGTCTTTGAAGAGTCGCGACTAAAAGCTGAGGAGCTGCTTCCTGCCGTTGGGGTTGCCTTGGAGCAGGCCGGCGGTTTTTTGACTCAAAGAGAGATTTCTGAAATTCAGGAGGCTAAAGAGCGGGTGGAAAAAGCAATCGAAGGCCAAAAGGTAGCGGAGTTGAAGGTTTCAGTAGAGCGGCTGGACGATGTGACCGAATCTCTAGCAGCTATTTTGGTTGAAGAGGCTACGAAGGCCATTTTTTCAAGTCCTCAAGATTGACTGAAGGGAGGTGGTCCCACAGACTCGAAGGCGAGAGAATTATGAGCGGGAAAAAAGGCGTTTTTATTTGTCCTTCGTGTCAGGCTGTCGTGAAAAGCGACAAGCCACTTCATGAGGGCGTAATTTGTGGAGAGTGTCTGCACGAATTCGGGAACAACAGTGGATCGTCAGAAGGCAAGACTCAAATTCCGGGAGGTAATTGGGAGAGGGGGGCTGGCGGAGTAACCCGGAATTTAACTGGCAAAAAACCTGCGCCTATTTTGCCGGTTGGCGTAATTGATTCCCCCAAGATGGCTGTGAAAACGCTGGAGCAGGCAAGGAATGAAGCCCTTGGGTCTTCAAACGATGATGAGACGATTATGTCTGATGGTTCTAGGAGAGTCCGTCGAAGGAAAAAGCGAGAAAAGGCGGAGAAGAATAAAGGACTCATGTTGTTTTTAGGAGCATGGCTGTGTGTCGTGGTCGCCGTTCTTGTGATCTTTACGACTGGTAAGTTCGGGACATCGAAAGCATCTAAGGCGCCTGAAGAACCGAATGGCCTGAACTCCATGGATCAACAGATCGTAAAAGCGAGCCGTGTCAAAATTGAGGGGGAGTTTCAGGGATTCAT
This sequence comes from Akkermansiaceae bacterium, assembly GCA_029242935.1. Taxonomy (GTDB): domain Bacteria; phylum Verrucomicrobiota; class Verrucomicrobiia; order Verrucomicrobiales; family Akkermansiaceae; genus SW10. The sequence goes on along the minus strand of JAQWSX010000006.1, from coordinate 30,796 downwards.
GAAGTTACCTGAAAGTAATGGGCAAACCCAATTTATCGATCGTTCAGCTGATCTCTCCCTCGCTTTTAGTGACTATTATCGGGAGAACCCTTTTCCGCGAGCATTGGGGAAATTGACTCAGACTGGGGTAAACGTCCTTAGGCTCCCGGAGGATGAACTCGCAGTCGAATCCATTTGGAAAGATTCTGAAGGTCATAGGTGGGGGACGCTCCATATTTTAGATAAAACGACGAAATCGTGGAAGCTTGACTGGGAAAATTTTGCGCCTTATTCGACCGAGTTGTGGTCTAAGTTTTACAATCAGTTGGGTTCAAAGGAAGGCACCTTTCGTCTGTTGGTAAGAAAACGAAGGACTGCGGATGATAAGAAGAAAATCTCTGTAAGCTTTTATAGAGCCCCGCATGTCAAAGAGAGTGAAGGTGAGTTCAAAAGAACCGAATCACCCGAAATTGATCTTCCTGCGAGTAGCGACCTTGCAAAGGAATTCATGCAGCTTTGGAATGATCATCAGGAAGAGATTGGCCCAATGGGATCGATTTTAGGAAGAGCTCTGGATCCTGACCCACAGACCTACATGAGAATTACGGTTCGTCTTGGGTGGGAAGCAAAAAAAGGCGATGAGAGTCATTTGGTCTTGAAAGAAATCATTGGAGCAGGCTGGTTTGGTGAGCGAATTATAAAATTGAGACAAAACGCGAAAGATGCTTCTGCCGAAGAACTATTAGAAGGGCTCTCCGAGTCGTTGGGTGACGAATAATCAAAAAGAGTCTGTAGTAATGAGTGAAGCTGATGAGAGTAATGCCGACGAACCGATTCCAGATGGAATGGTTCGAAAAAAGCGTCGCGTTCGCAAAAGACGACTTAAATCATCAGAGTCTTCTTCTGGGAAAGAGGAGGCCAATAAGCTGTTTGCAAAAGCCAAGGAACTACTCATCGGAATGCATGATGAGGATGAAGACTTCGGGCCAGTCGACGTAGCAGAGCAGCTTAGACGCCTCAAGAGGAAGAAGGAGGATGACAGGCCTCTGGATGAGGTGTGGGGGACTAAGAAACGTTCGACGACTTGGCTTTGGATCGTTATCGGTGGGGTAATTTCCACCGTTTTAGTGGTGGTGGTGGGACTTGTGATCTGGACGAACCAAGACGGGGAAAAGGTAGATAGAACTCCTTTGGGGAATCTGGAGGAAAGCCTGACGCCTCTTGAAGACGATGCGTTAACTTGGTTTTACGATGATTCTGTCACGTTTCTCGACGAGGCCAAGAAGACAATCGGAATGCTCAATCAAAGGGAGAAACTAGATGCGATCGATAAAAGGTTACGTGAATCTGCTTTCCGGGGTGATGCCACTGTGAACTTCGATGACTGGGGGAGTCCCTTGTTGACCAATGCTTGGTCACAATTCTCTTGGTCTGCCAATCTAGTAAACTCTTCAAATTTAACTGGTTCAAAAGAGAGGGCTTATGTTTCTCTGACTGGAAAGCGTGAAAACGGAACCCCCTTCGAAGTATTCTTTGTTCAAGGAAATGAGGATCAGTTGGTCCTCGATTGGGATGCGAGCATAGGCTGGTCAGAAATGAGCGTTAATCAGTTGGCTAAGGAAATGCCTCTTAATGAGATTTTTCTTCGCTGTAGAGTCGGAAAGAAGCCCGGATATGACCAGAGTTTCGGGCAGGACAATTACTCGGGATATGTATTAACTGGAGAGGTCTCCGACGAGTTTATCTTCGCTTATGTCAATTTAGATAAACCAGGAGGCAAGTCTATTGACCGAGATTTTCGTCTACTTCTAAATTACGGAAGCGGTGTCTCCACTGAACCTCCTTTGCAGGATGAAAAAGTCACTCTGCGCCTCAAGTTTGACAACGAAATCGGCGCAGAAGGACAATTCGAGATTGTTGAATACTTGAACGATGGTTGGGTCACTCCCTGAGGGCGTTTTTTACACCTTCCCTCATCACCTCAAGCGGGACATCCCGATTCAACCAGTATTCAAGAGAGAGGGCTCCTTGATGAATGAGTAATGAAAGGCCGTTAGCGACCCTTGCGCCTTGCTCCTGCGATTCTCTCAGGAGTCGGGTGCGCGCCGGATTGTAAATGGTGTCGTAAACAAGGTGATGTGGCTCTACCCAGCGGGACGGAAATGGTGACGGATCAGTAGCCTTGAGGCCAACCGAAGTGGTGTTAATGATCAGTTCGCTAGACTCGATGGCCCGCTCGAGCGAAGGATCAGAAAGGGCGATGATCTCGATCCGGTCGCGCGGACCTTTTAGGTCTTCACGATGGATTAAATTTGAGAGCTGCTCTTCTATGGGCTGAAGTTTCTCGAGTGTCCGGTTCGCTAAAATTACCTGTGGACAGTTTTCGATAGCGCATTGGGTGGCGATGGCACGCCCAGCTCCTCCCCCAGCGCCAATAATGACGACCTTTAAATCGCCAAGATCGACCGAGAATTCCTCGCGAATGGCCCTAGCGAAACCGGGCCCATCGGTGTTGAAGCCGGTGCGGTTTCCTTTTTGATCAAAGACGATGGTATTGACGGCCCCCATGTTTTGTGCGGCGGGATCCACAATGTCGCATGCTTCAAGAGCTTCGAGTTTATGGGGAACCGTCACGTTGATTCCATGGATTCCAGCGTCATAAAGCTTCTGAAATGCTTCGCTTACCTGGCCTTCCTCTACTTCGACACGGAGATAGCGCGCATCTTCCCCCAAATCATCAAGAGCAGGTTGATGAAGTTGCGGGGACAGCGAATGTTTTACCGGGTTACCGATGACTGCAAAACGCGCGAGCTTCTCCTGGTCTTTATTCAGGCTCGAAAGTTGATCGATCGTATAGTATTTCATGCGAGAAGGGCGGTGAATCGTTGGAGTCGGCGGACGCACTCTCTTTTACCAAGGATGGTAAGAATTGCCCCCAAATCAGGACCCCCCGGTTTACCCGAAAGTGCAATTCTCAGCGGAAACATGAGCTGTCCTGGTTTTGCTCCGGCCGCCTTAGCTGTTAAAGTAATCGTTTCTTTTGCTAGGTCCCAGCTCTCAAGGTTCTCAAAATCTCCAGCTAGACTGTTGAGCAAAGCACTCACATTTTCATTGCCTTTCACCTTGGTGAGAGCATCCGAATTGATTGGGAATTCAGAATCAAGATAGAAAGCTACAGCGTCTGGAACTTCGGTGAGTAGGCTCACTTTTGCCTGCACGGAATAAAGCATTTCAGCGCTTGCTAGACTTTCACATCGGTTTGCGAATTCCTCCGCTGACATTCCCAGAATGTGTTGCTGGTTGACCCATCGGCATTTATCGGGATCGAAGCGAGCAGGTGCGCGGTTGATTGCATCGAGCGAGAATTTTTGAATTAATTCGGCGGTCGAAAATATTTCGCTTTCATCCTTTGGTGACCACCCGAGTAAGGCCAAGAAGTTGACGACCGCCCCGGGTAGAAAACCTCGCTTTGGATAGTCGCTCAAGGCGGCGCCTTCGTCGCGTTTTGACATCTTGGAGCCGTTACCATTTAGGATAAGGGGGATATGAGCGTATTTTGGAGGAGTTGCGCCGAAGGCTTCGAAGAGCTGAAGGTGCTTCGGTGTGTTCATAAGGTGGTCCTCTCCTCGAATAGCATGGGTGATCCCCATCGTGAGGTCATCTACCATATTGACGAAGTGAAATACAAAAGATCCGTCCGAACGGCGGACTACCATATCGGGAGTGTTCGAGTCATCCCTGTAGTCAATTGTCACCTCGCCGCAAACGAGATCATTCATAGTGATTAGTTTACGTTCGAAGCGAAAACGCCAAGCTCCGTCGTCTTTGTAAACTCGATCTTCCTTAACGAGCTTTTCAAACCATTCGAGATAAATATTGGAACGCTCGGACTGGTAGTAAGGGCCGCAATCGCCTTCATTTCCCGGGCCTTCCCAGTCGAGACCTAGCCATTCCAGACCCTCAAAAATTGCGGATCTTGCGGCTTCGGTGTTTCGTGCTTCGTCGGTGTCCTCAACTCGGAGTACGAAGGTCCCTCCGTGATGCTTGGCGTAGAGCCAGTTAAACAACGCGGTTCGAGCCCCCCCGACGTGGAGGTAGCCAGTGGGCGAGGGGGCAAAGCGGGTCCGGACTTCAGTCGACATCTCCTTAGCTATAACTTGACCCGGGTGAACGGGCAACCGGGATCAAAAAGTATTTCAGCTTTTAGTAGAGAGTTTTCCGAGGACCAGACTCCCTTTCTTTCTCGACTTCCATCTTTGTAAAGTCGCCTTCCTCACAGCAACGGACAAAGCCTTCTCCGATACACTTTAGGCGGTCCCATTGTTCCCGAATTTCTTGGGCTTCATCTAGGGTGATTGAGTTATCGACCGCTGCTTGCGAGATTCTGGAAAGGAGGTTAGAGAACTGGGAAACAATCTCGTTAGTAGCTGGTAGAACTTCAGAACTGTGCAGGGAGGAGCTAGCTGGATTACGCACAAAGTAGCCGTTGCATCGCTCGCAAAGCCACTCAATGATCCGTTCTTCTTCAGTGAGGCGAACGATTTCCAGAAGGCGATCAAGCGGATTGCGGGAGCCGCTTCCGCTTTCAGATTGTTCTTGGGCCCATTTGTAAACAAGGGAAAGTGAGACACCCAACTCTCCTGCAACCTCTTTTGGGCTGCAATTTTTAAAGGCATTTTTAAGAATCTCGTGGCTCTCCATACTGCAGAGACTAGCGAGAGGGGTGTTGGTTGGCAAGTCTGCTAACGAGACAGAATATAGAGCTGGGATCCACTTTTAATCATTTGCTTAGGACTAAGGTTACGTTTGTTGAGCTTGTTTAGATCCATGACTGTTGTTTCGTAAAGCTCGGCAATCTCGAAAAAGCGGAGGTTCTCCTCAATGACAACGAGGCGGGGCTTCTTTAGATCGCCTTCCTCTGATTTGCGAATTTCGATTTTCTTGAATTCCCCGGTCTTTGAAAGTTCTGAATCGTTCCGTTGGGTTGGTTGAACCGCGATTTTTGGAGCTCCCAAAGGTTGGGTCCTTTTAGACACTTTTTTGACATGAGCGATGGGAGGAAGCTTGGAGCTGGTACCCGGGATGTTCAGGATAGTTCCACTTTTGAGTATTTGGGGGTTCAGACCTGGATTAGCACTGAGAAGTTGTTTCATTGGTATTCCATACTCGATTGAAATGCGACCCAGGATGTCCCCACTTTTCACGCGATGGGTTCGAATTGCTGAAGAGCGCTTATGAGGTGCTCTGCCGCCCGGAATAGTGATTTTTGTGCCGATTGTGAGTCGGTGCGGGTTAATGCCTGGATTGGCTCCTAGAAGAGCTGATACCGTGGTCTTGTAGCGCCGCGCGATCGACCAATAGGAATCTCCGGAACGGATTCGATAGGATTGATCGCTGTCCTTTGCGGGTTGGGGGTTTGAAGAGCCGAATTGTTTGTGGTTCTCGTCGGCCATTTTTTGCAGGAGGACTTTGATTTTAGCAAGGTCGGACTCGAGGTGATCCAGTCGGTCGGAAACGGTTTCCGCTGAGAGCATGGAGGCCCCCAAAAAAAGGGCGAAAGTTGTTAGACGCGCGCACATTTTTTGAAGCTAGGCCCCATCGAAATTTAATTCAACTCTCTTTATCTTCAGAAGAGCAAAAATAATCGGGTCTTGGTTGTTCCGGGCTTTCTTTACGCAGTTTTTCGCTGCGAGCTGCGATTTCTTCAACATCCGCAATTGAGGTAACCTGTGAGAGTTGTTGGCGAAGGGGTTTGGCCCCGGGAAATCCTTTGCAGTAGGTCATCAAGCGCGAGCGCATTGCCATGAGGGTGTGCTTTTCTTCTCCATAGCGATCAGACTCCACTGCGAGGCGGCAATGACGAATGACAAAGCTCCAGCGCTCGGCGATGCTCGGCCGAGGAGGGATTTTCCCGTCTTTCAGGAAGCCCTTTGCTTCGGAAAAAATCCACGGGTTTTGCATCGCCGCTCTCCCGATCATTACCCCGGCAACGGCTGTTGTTTCCTTGCGGTATTTCAGGACCTCAGCTGAGTTGATGTCCCCATTGCCAATGATCGGAATTCCGGAGGATTGTGCGCATTCGTTTATGACCTCCCAGTCAGCTTCGCCACGATATCCCTGCGAACGGGTGCGGCCATGAATTGCAATTGCCTGAATGCCGCAGTTCTCGAGAAGGTGACAGACGTGGGGGGCATTGATAGACCTTTGGTCCCAGCCGATTCTTATTTTTCCTGTGACAGGGACTTGTCCCCCAACTGCTTTGACTATTTTTGCGGCTGTATCAGTCAAAAGTGGACAGTCTTTTAAAAGTGAAGAGCCTCCGTTTTTTGAGACTACTTTATTCACCGGGCAGCCAAAATTGAGATCGATAAAATCGGGCTGTTTCCAATCAATGATTTTTTTCGCGGCTTCGCCCATTCGGTCGCCATCGGCTCCGAAAAGCTGAACGCCAACGGGGCGCTGCTCATCGGTAAAGGTAGTGTATTTTCGGGTTCGGTGGTCGGCTTGTATGATGCCTTCGGCCGAGACAAATTCTGTAACCATGACATCGGCACCCAATTCCTTGCACAGTGTGCGAAAAGTGACATCAGTCACGCCCGCCATAGGTGCGAGATAGATCGGAAATTGATCCTTGAACCAAGGGAGCATTATTCCGCCTCGTCGGTGTTTTTTAGTTCTGAGGATTCATCCTCTCCTTGATCTTTTGAATCTGATTCCGAGTTGATAGGCTTTTCTGGAGAGCGTCCATCAGTTGACTCAAGAGTTTCAGAAGTCTCTTCGGTAAGAGCGGCGGGAGGTTCAGGATCAAGGAGTTGACGGACTTCTTCTTGAACACGATCAACGTCGGCGAGAGAGATTTGGGGGTCCTTGATGATATAAACATCACCGGATTTACGATGCTCGTAAATTCGTAGGATTCCTGACGGAATTTCCTGAGTGTCGGTTTCTCGAAGCAACTTTTTCCGCTCGAGCATAACGGCTAGAATATATCGGGCATTCTCCGTGTGTTCTTCTTCTTCATCGACGAGGCGCTTCAGGAGGGTTTCGGGGTCGTCATCAACAACATCCTCGGCTTTTTCTTCGGTAACCGGTGGCTCGTAAGTTGTAAGCCAACACGAAAATGGATTTTCTTCGCCCTCACGATTTTCCCATGACTCGATCGCGTAGTCCTTTCGGAGATAGCCGGACGAGTCCGGATCCGGGAAAATGGCGGCACGAATTTTTTGTCCCGACTGAAAAGCGTTTCCGCTTTCGGCACATTCACGGGCTCGTGATTTGATGCTCCATGGTTCTTTCATGTTGTGGATTTAAGCTGGAATAAGTGTTCTTAAGGTTTGATAAATCGGGCGCCCGACAAGTCGGCGCTGAATAAGGACGAGTGCCATTGCAGTAGCAAGGATGTTGGTTCCCCAGGCGGCCCACAAAGGTGGCATGTATCCGGACTCGCCAAGCGAGAGAAAGACAGTTGATGAAAACATCATGCCGGAGCATATAAAAATCGCGAGAGCGATACCTCCTGCGGCACCCCGCCGGCTAAAAACAATTCCTAGTGGCGCGGCGAGGAGAACAATGGCGAGGCAGATTCCTGGTTGGGCCCAGCGATAGTGCCACTGGGTCAGGAATTGCCTCTTGTTTCCCCATTCGGATTCGCGGTTTTGAACTAGCCAACTGTAGAGCCCGGGGATCCCTAATTCCTCTGCCTTAAGACCTGGTTTAATGAGTTGCCAAGGAGTTTCGCTCCAAACTTCGACGACGTAGGGATCAGGTAATTCAACGTCACGCTTTGGGTCAATTGGGGATTCTTTGGTATTAAGCCGGTTAGTGAGGTCCCATTTTGAAACACCGTGAAACGTCCAGTTATTACTATGGCGATCCCATTCCGCTCTCTCCGCCCGGAGGCGCCATTCTGGGGAACCTTTTTCGGAAAAGGAACGGACGATGATGTTTTTAAGCGGTTCTCCTTGGTGATAGTCATAGGGAAAACCTCCAATGAACCAAAGCCGGCGATTGTCTTCAGTGAAGTAAACCACGTTACGGGCCCTGCTGAGCGACCCCATTTTTGCTTCCTCCAGAAGAGCGTCATGATAAGCAGCTGCTGCCGGTGCCCAACGATAATTGAAACCGAGGCAAACTAACCCAACCATAAAGCCCATCGTGATGAGTGGTGCGATGAGTCGGGCCACACCTCGCCCTGTCTGAATGATGGAAACAATTTCTTGACCCCGTGAAAGCTTTCCCAGCGAGTAAAGCATGGCGAGAAGAAGTCCGAATGGAGCGAAGTCGACAAAGAATTTTGGAAATGCTGCACCATAATACATTCCCATGAAGTGGAGGGTGTTTCCGCTTCCCCGAAAGTTCGAGATGTTTTCGGTGAGATCCCCAATCAACCAAATCGAAAAAAGGGCTGTGAAACAAAGGGTGAATGCACCCATAAAGGATCGGATAAGATAGCGATCAAGCGAACCAACCAAACCGTAGTAGAGTGCCGCGAAGGCTGGGACGAGGCATAGGGCGCAAAGGACAGCTGGTCGTAAAAGATGGGCCGTCTTGTCATCATCCGGAAAGCCGACGAGGTGGTCGCCAACGACTGCTGCTTCGCGCGATGCAAGGATCACAGCCAAGCTGATACCGATGATGGTTAGGATGAGGGCCGGAAGGAAGCGACGCATGAATCAAAACGTGGAACGAGTGCGAGGCTAGCGGGACGATTGTGAGAAGCAAACACGGCGTTCTTAAAATATCGACCTTTGAAAGTTATTCACATTAGAGAGTGTTATCGTGAATACATGAAATCGGCTCTGCGAAAACTTCATCGAGCACTATTTGCGTTACTTGCCACTTTGCTGGTTGCGGGATTGCTAATATTGGCAAGCTTGAATCTGATGCGAGTTGGGGAGGGGAAACGAGATGCTGGTGATCAACCTTACTCTGAATTAGAGATTGCCGAACGAAAGTCAGAATAGAATCAGCGAACTGCGTAGGCCTCTCTTCATGGAGGCCATCGATAACAAGTTTGCTTCCTTCTTGGAGTTGCGGGTCGGAAGTCATATCTTTCTTGGGTGAAAGTTAAACCTCATTGGCAGATCCTCGCTTCTTTGATTCTCGCTACGATCACCGGGCTCATTTTTCGGAATCTTGCTGCTAATGGTGGTCAGGCTGAGGGTTTTGCGAATGGCGTTGTTTCGTTCTCGGCTGATGTCGGGAAGTTGTTCTTGAATCTTCTCAAAATGATTATTGTGCCTTTGATCGTCTCTTCCGTGATTTCTGGGATCACCAGCCTCCATGGAATGAAGGGCTTTGGTCGTCTGTTAGGAAAAACCGCGGGATTCTATGCGCTGACTAGTCTGCTGGCGATTTGCCTCGGATTGATTTTGGTCAATGTGATTCAGCCAGGACTCACCAATGGTAGTCCCAATGAGCAAATCCGGCTAGCATTTGAGGATCACAAGGAAAATGTTGCCGGCGAAGCTGCTCTGGAAAAAGTGCAGGTGGCGAAGGGAATGGGAGAAGAGCAAGGTGGCATAGCAAAACAATTAACTGGTTTTTTTGTTCGTATGGTTCCAACGAACGTATTTGCGGCTGCCATGAATAATGGTCAGATGCTCGGCCTGATTTTCTTTAGTCTTCTTTTCGCGATTGCTATGACCCGTCTTCCGCTGCGGCAGGTTTCACCGATTCGAGATGTTTTTGTCTCATTGAATGATGTGATGATTGTCTTGACCCAATGGATTATGGCTTTGGCCCCTATCGGGGTTTTCGCGCTTCTTCTCCCTGTTGTGTTTAAAACAGGAGGTGCTCTTTACGGGGCTTTATTTAAGTATTTTGTGACCGTTTTATTGGCACTTGGTATTCATCTCTTCGTAGTCATGCCGCTGGTAATTAAGATCTTGGCGGGTGTGAATCCACTGGATCATTTTAGGGCCATGCGGACGGCGCTTCTGACTGCCTTTTCGACAGCTTCATCCTCAGCGACTCTGCCGGTTACGATGAGGTGTATTCAAAAAAATGCTGGAGTTTCCAAATCGACGGCGAGTTTTACGCTTCCGCTTGGGGCTACTGTTAATATGGATGGAACGGCGCTCTACGAATGTGTTGCGGTCATCTTTGTTGCGCAAGTCATGGGTTTCGATATGCCCGTCGCGGCTCAATTTATGGTAGTCATTAGTGCTTTGCTTACAAGTGTTGGGGTCGCTGGAATTCCCTCGGCCTCTCTCGTGGCGATCATGATTATTCTCACTAGTTCCAAAATCCCGGGAGCCGAGACGGCGGTGGTTGCACTTCTGGCGGTTGATCGACTGCTCGATATGACCCGGACGGCGGTGAACGTCTTTGGAGACAGTTGCGCGGCTCTCGTGATCGCCAAGAGTGAGGGCGAAAAAGTTCTTGAAGGGTGATTTTTTAACGGTGCCTTCTTGCTCGAAGAGCGCTAGGTTTTTCGTCGATGACCAGAGAAGAGATTAAAGATCACGTTTACGAAATGGGAGGCAGAGCTCGGGTGGCTGCTCTGGCGTTGGCGATTCTTTCCGAAGAGAAGAAGAATGAAATTCTCAGAGCGATGGCTGCTGGGATTCGCGCGGCGGCTCCTGAAATTCTTGAAGCGAATACCAAGGATATCGCGGCAGGTGAAGAACGTGGCCTAACTTTGGCGATGCTAGACCGCCTCCGACTTGATGCAGATCGGCTCGAGGCTGTGGCTAGTGGTGTCGAAAAAGTGGCAACATTGCCTGATCCAGTGGGTGAAAGTTTGGATGAATGGAATCGACCTAATGGAATTCGAATTCAGAAACTTCGTGTTCCAATCGGGGTGATCGGTATCATTTACGAGAGTCGACCAAACGTGACGAGTGATGCCGCGGTCCTTTGTTTGAAGTCAGGGAATGCCACCATCTTGCGCGGTGGTTCCGAGGCTATTTATTCGAATCGAGCATTGGCCGATGCCTTGCAATCGGGTGGCGAGGATGCAGGTCTTCCGGTGGGTTCGATTCAGCTCATTCCTTTCGCCGATCGCGAGAGCGTAGCGGTGATGGCGGGGATGGATAAGTATTTGGATCTAATCATTCCGAGGGGTGGAAAAGGTTTAATTGAAACTGTTGTTTCCCTTGCCCGTATGCCAGTGATTAAACACTACGATGGTATCTGCCACGCATATATTCATTCCGATGCTGATCTAGAAATGGCGGTGAAAATCGTCGTTGATTCGAAGACGCAGAAGCCAAGCGTTTGTAATGCACTTGAGACGCTATTGGTTGATGAGGCAATAGCATCAGAATTTCTTCCTAGGGTGGCTGCCGCTTTGACGGAGAGAAATGTTGAGTTGCGGGGCGATGAAGCCACTTGTGCTATTATCGATGCTAAGGTCGCTACCGAGGAAGATTGGAGGACAGAGTATTTAGATTATATTTTAGCGGTAAAGGTTGTTCCTTCAATGGATGCCTCTATTGATCATATTAACAAATATAGCTCTCAGCACACTGATGTGATCGTTACGAAAGATGTGGCTGTTGCAGAGGCCTTTCTCTGCCGGATTGATTCGGCCTGCGTCTTTCATAATGTTTCTACGAGGTTTAGTGACGGCGAGGAATTTGGTTTCGGGGCAGAGATTGGAATTTCAACTGACAAACTTCACGCTCGTGGGCCTATGGGGCTACGTGAGCTGACTTCGTATCAGTATCGCGTCCGAGGTGAAGGGCAATTGAAAGGATCGGTATAGGATTTAAGGGGCTCGTTCCTTGCTTTCGGGGATTTTCAGAATCCGCGAAATTACAAGTTTGGCTTCCTCATTCTAAATGATCGCCCTGACGCCTCAGAAGAGAGGTTCTTGTTAGATGTCTCCAGCTTTGGTCGTTCACATTAAAAGTTTGGGGACTTATCACGTTGAATTCGGAGGGCATCCTCAAACAAAGCTGAGACTATTTTGATTCTCGATTTCTTTGATGCGGGGGCGCCCCGTGCTCGCTCAGTGGACCTGAAACGGCTAAGGCCGAAGCCTGAACGTAATCGAGTCGAGTTTGGTGTGATCTCGTTGGCTTAGGTATTGAAGAGCCACTTTTTGCGATGACTTCTCTAAAAGGGAATTCTTCTTCATGGATAGAGCCCGGTATGGGTAGGGTTACTTGATCTGTTTTTCTCCTTCTGGAAGGGGGTGATGAAATGGGATTGGAAAGGACGAAACTTCCTGAGACTAATCCAAGAATGAAAATCCCCAAATGAGTCAAAAGCTCCATTCCAAAGATGCCACAAAAAAGCCCGCATCAGGCGATGAGGGCTTTTTAAAAGTTAGGGGAAAATTTACTAGACCATCGACGCTATAAGTTTCTCAAGCTTCACGATATCAGCGGAGAAAGCCCGGATGCCCTGAGCAGTTTTCTCAGTGGCCATAGCGTCCTCATTAAATTCAAAACGGAATGCTTTCTCATCGAGAGAGATCTTCCTCAAATCGCATTCGGGAGAGTTCTCGTTGAGCTTCTGTTCGAGGGGGCCATCAGTGTTCTGGAGCTCTTCGAGGAGACCGGGAGAAATTGTGAGAAGGTCGCAACCGGTCAGCGACGTGATCTGTCCAGTGTTACGGAAAGAAGCACCCATGACCTCGGTCTTGTAGCCATACTTTTTGTAGTAATTGTAAATTTTGGTGACGGACTGAACTCCGGGGTCGTTATCTCCGGAGTAATCCTCGCCGTTTTCCTTCTTGAACCAATCGTAAATACGCCCGACGAAAGGTGAGATGAGTTGAACTCCTGCTTCGGCACAGGCCACTGCCTGGGCGAAGGCGAAGAGAAGGGTGAGATTGCAGTGAATGCCTTCTTTTTCCAGCTCCTCAGCTGCCTTGATTCCCTCCCAGGTTGAAGCAATCTTGATTAGAATGCGGCTACGGGAGATGCCTTCGGTTTCGTAGGCTGCGATGAGTTGCTTAGCCTTGGCAATGGTGGCTTCCTTATCGAAGGAAAGACGTGCATCGACTTCGGTAGAAACGCGGCCCGGAACGATCTTGAGAATTTCGAGGCCGAAAAGAATAAGGACCCGATCCATGATTACTTCAATCAACGCGGTCCCGGAGAGGTTAGAATCCTTGTTTTCAGCAACTGCCTTTTCAACAATAGATCTGTATTCGGGTTTGCTGGCCGCCTGTAAGATCAGCGAGGGATTAGTTGTCGCGTCCTGGGGTTGGTATTCCTGCATCGAGGCGAAATCACCCGTATCAGCAACCACGACTGTAAATTGTTTCAGGCTATCAAGTTGAGATGGCATAACTGGTCTGGAATGCCCTTGGAGGGAAGAGGAAGCAAGACTTTCTTTAGATCGAAAGGAGTTGATTTCTCCCTGAATCCCAAAAATTTCGAAATGCCTAATAAAGAACGCTCTGAACCGAAAGTGTGCTACTTAAACTCTGCGCGTCGGTGCGTTGTAAACTTTGCTATTCGGGCGACTTTATTAAGCTCGGGTCTATAAAAGAAATGCTTGGGGGTTGAAAAGGTGTTCGGGGTGTGGGAAAAAGCGGCGTGAATAACCCATTTCGCGAGGATTTAGTGTCCCGCAATCTTGCCGAGGCATGTAGTGTTGTCATTTTTGGAGCTACGGGTGATTTGACCCACCGTAAACTAATTCCTGCACTTTATAACCTGGCAATCGATGGTGAGCTGCCTGCGGGGGTAAAAATTCTCGGCTTTGCCCGACGGGACTGGTCCGATGAATTTTTTTGTGAGGGGCTTGAAAAGTTAAATCGCCAGATCTCCCGCACGGGGCATGATGAAGAGATTTGGGAAAGTTTGGCGGCAAATATCGAATACCACCAAAGTGAGTTTCAAGATACGGATGGCTACAAGAGACTTTCTGATCGACTTGATGAGATCGACCGTGAACGTGGAGGAAAGGGAAATCGCCTTTTCTACATTGCGAGTGCGCCTGAGTATTTTGATAATATTCTCTTGAATCTTAAAGAGGCAGGTTTGAGCCAGGAGCGTCCGGATTGTGATGGTTGTTGGTCACGCGTGATCGTCGAGAAGCCTTTTGGCACGACATTGGAAACGGCTCAGCATTTGAACGAAGTTGTGAATGGGACTTTTGAAGAAAAGGACACTTACCGAATCGATCATTACCTTGGGAAGGAGACAGCGCAGAATATTATGGTTCTTCGTTTCGCTAACGCGATTTTTGAACCAATGTGGAATAAGGAGCACATTGACCATATTCAAATTACTTGTGCCGAGCATCTTGGAATGGAAGGGGGACGTGGTGGTTACTACGATGAGGCCGGAGCCTTACGTGATATGGTTCAGAATCACCTTTTACAGCTTCTAAGTCTCGTAGCGATGGAACCTCCCACCGATTTAACGGCGGATGGAGTTCGTGACGAAAAAGTGAAAGTAATTCGTTCGCTCAGACAGTGGGACACGCCGGAGCTGGTCGCACAAAATGTTGTTCGCGGTCAGTATGTTGCTGGAAATATTAATGGTAAGGAAGTTCCTGGATATCGCGATGAAGACCGGGTGAACTCGGATTCAGAGACCGAAGCGTATGTTGCACTGCGGTGCATGGTCGATACCTGGCGGTGGAGCGGAGTTCCTTTTTACGTTCGAGTAGGAAAGCGTCTGCCCAAAAAGGCGACTGAAATCTCAGTTCACTTCAAAGAGACTCCTAGCGTGCTTTTTAACGCGATGCCTGGCGGCGTTCCGACAGGTAATGTGCTTGTAATCCGGATTCAGCCAGATGAGGGGATTTCACTTATGATGAATTCAAAGCTGCCAGGCACCACTCTAAGAATGGAACCGGTGAAAATGGACTTTCACTACGCTAGCAGCTTCGGCAAGAGCAGCCCTGAAGCTTATGAACGACTCCTTCTTGATGCCATGGCGGGCGACGCAACCTTGTTTGCGCGTCGTGATGAAGTGGAGGAAGCGTGGCGATTTATTGACAAGATTCATAAGGCTTGGGCAGATAGCGGTGAGAAGTTGCCGATTGCGAAATTTCCAGCCGGATCGTGGGGTCCGAGAGAGGCCGATGAATTACTCTCTATGGATGGGCGCACTTGGAGGAGACTCTAGAAATGAGTATATTGAATTCCATGGGAAATCTCGGAATACCGGTTGAGGTCGGTGCCATCGATGGTGAACTCAAGAAGCTATGGGAAGCCGATGAAGCGAGCACCAATGCGTCTTTGATGAACTTCCTCGTTTATACCGAGGATCCTTCAAAGCTGCAGGAGAATTCGGAAACGATTCAGGAAATCACTCGAGAGAATGCATGTCGAGCGGTGTTAATCGCGATGAATCGTAAGGCGACGGAGGTGAAGGTGGAGTCTTGGATTACGGCTCACTGTCACCTCGCGCACGGCAAGAAGTCGATCTGTTCTGAACAGGTTTCGTTTTTGCTTCACGGTAAGTCTCTAGGTCGTCTTCGGAATACTGTTTTCGCGCATCTGAACAGTGATCTTCCGCTGGTCTTTTGGTGGCAGGGCGAGTTTAGCGAGCTTTTTGAAGAGCGACTCTATCGTCTATTGAACCGCCTGATTTTCGATAGCTCCAATTGGGATGATCCAAAGGTAGGATTCCGGCGCTTACTAAAGGCTCGCGAAGACACCAAAGGCGGAATGGTGACGCAGGACCTATCGTGGACCAGAAGCTATTTTTATCGGCTGGCGGTGGCCCGACTTTTTGATGACCCCATGGCCCACAAGGCCATTCCCGATATTGAGTGGGTGCGAGTTAAAGCGCAGTCGAAACATCGTATGGCGGCTCTTCAGATGTTGGCCTGGGTAATTACGCGTTCTGGCTGGTCGGTGCAATATCAGGAGTCTGATCGGGTCATCTTGGAATCCCGTGAAGGTAGGCAGGTTGTTGCTGAACTGATTTGGGATGAAGATGGCGCCCCAATTTCGGAATTGGAGATAGGTGCGCCAAATTTCAAGGCAAGAATTAGTCGTGAGGCCGGAAATTCCCACCTTTGCCAATCGATTTGCGCAGAGAACCACTGCGTCGATTTTAGTGGACCTGCTGATTGTGATGAGGCTGCTGGCTTGGTCGCAAGCCAGCTGTCGCGGGGTGGTAAGAACTCTCTCTTCCTGAATGTGCTGCCTCAGTTCATGGAGTTGCTCGAAGGAGGAGGTCGAAAAAAGTGAGGCTTCCAGAGTCATTTAATATTGCCAAGTCTCTCGGACCGTCTTATCACCCGCCCGCAACAGAGATTGTATGGCTCATTAGCTCAGTTGGTAGAGCAGAGGATTGAAAATCCTTGTGTCCCTGGTTCGATTCCGGGATGAGCCACCACTCTTTTAAGTGGCTAGAGGGTTCCAATGTGCGCGTTTTTTTGGCATTTGAATCCATGATTAAGATGCAAAGAGGGGGGCTTAGTGGGAACCATTTGGGTCACAGGATTTGTCACAGGATTTCGGCCTGCCTTCTTTGTGACTTGGGGTGATACAAGCAGATTAACTCTGACTCGCTGTGTTGACCTAGATTCTGATGCGTCAGAGTGCTATTATGGGTTGGCTTTTTTTATAGCCCCAGAAGCATTGTGTTAGAAGTCGTGTAGCTACCTGCTCAGTTGACCGGATTAGGGATCAATCGATTTGAAAAAATGGCCAGATTTAGGATCATTATTTAGGTGAAGGTGGCCCAGACTGATTTAAGATATGAAGTGTCTGTGAAATCCTTAGGCATAGGGCTTGCCGTGAGGTGTGCTCCTTTGAATTGTTTCATGAAATCGTCAATACTGATTCCACGGAAATTGGTGCAGGCTAGGATTCGGCCTCCGGGAGCGAGGCAGGCGATAGCGAGGTCGAAGAGTCGATTGTAATCTTTTTCAACACGGAAAACCTTACCCTTGTCGTCCCGTGAGAAAGTGGGTGGATCGAGAATGATGTAGTCAAAGGTGCGGTTTTGCTTAGCGAAGCGGCGGAGCCAGTGGAAGGTGTCTCCTTTGCAAAAGTAGTGATCTCCGGGATTCATTCCGTTGAGGAGGAAATTCTCGCGAGCCCAGTCGAGGTAAACTTGTGAGAGGTCGAGGGTCGAGGTGACTGCCCCGGCTGCAGCTGCAGCGATTGAGAAGAATCCGGTGTAAGCGAAAGTGTTTAAGACGGTTTGTCCTGGGCTGACCATTTTTCGCAAGGCATCACGGTTGTTCCTTTGATCAATGAAGATTCCCTGAGAGTAGCCGGATTTAAAGGAGAGTCGGCATTTGAGGCCGTTTTCGAGACCGGAGAAAAACTCGGGTAATTCTTCTCCGTATAAGTGGACGGGTGATTCCTTTTGATGCTGATCGAGTCTTTTCCAGTAAAGGGGTTTTCCGTAGCTTGAAAGGGCATCACGGATCTCCGGGCTTAAACTCGATCCGGTTGTTGAAATGAGCCAGCCTTTGCCGTAGCTTTCAAGGATGTGGCCGGGAAGGGTATCGCCTTGCCCGTCAATCAAGCGGATTAGGCTCGTTTCTCCGTTTTGCAGACTTTCACGCTTTTGGAGGGAGCGGGAGATGATTTCATGAAGGCGAGGGTTGGACATTGCGCGTGGCCGTTCTAGCATCGCTAGAGAAATGAGCGAATGGAAATCCCTTCTTGATGATGCTGTGCACCGTGGCGATGTCTCTGTGGAGGCTGGTGCAAATATTGAGCTCTATCTTCAGGGCACTCACTCTCCGGTGGGCGCAGCTGCCATCATCGAATTGCTCGAAGCGGGTGAATGGCAGGAGATCGATGATCGATTCTTTAAAACGATGGCCTTCGGGACTGGTGGTCTGCGTGGTCGGACGATTGGGAAGATCGTGACCCAGGCCGAGCAGGGAGCGGGCGGGCCGCTTAATCGACCTGAGTATCCTTGCGTCGGGACGGCTTCGATGAACTTTTTCAATCTCAAACGCGCTATGATTGGGCTAGTGAGATACGTGAAGAAGGGTTTTGCGGGTGAAGGGCGTCCGTCACTCGTGATCGGTCACGATACTCGCCATTTCTCGCGCGATTTTGCGGAAACCTGTGCTAAAGTTACAATTGATTTGGGTTGTGATGCCTATCTTTTCGAGGCGGAGCGGGCCACCCCTGAGATTTCCTTCGCAGTTCGCCACCTCCGGGCGGATTCGGGTGTCTGCCTCACGGCGAGTCACAATCCATCACATGATAACGGCTTCAAAGCTTATATTGATGACGGTGGGCAACTGGTTGAACCTCATGCGACTGGGGTAATCAATGAGGTGAACGCATTAGAGAGTGAAAATTACGAGGCGCTTCCTGAGGATGAGAAAGGCGAATTGACAATTCTTGGTGCTGAGATGGATCGAACCTATATGGACAAGTTGAAGACGGTTCTCTTGCGTCCGGATTTGCTCGAGGCCGGGAAGGCCAAAGTCGTATACACCAACCTCCATGGAACAGGGGGGGTCATTATAGTGCCAATGCTCCGCGAGCTTGGATTTGAGGTCGTCACGGTGCCTGAGCAGGACGGGGGAGATGGAAGGTTTCCGACGGTCGAATCGCCGAATCCTGAGAATGCTTCGGCGCTCGCGAAGGGAATTGCGCTGGCCGAGGAGGTGGGTGCGGACGCGGTCATCGCGACTGATCCGGATTGTGACCGTATGGGAGTTGCGATACGAAATGGTGCGGGAAAAATGGAGTTATTAACAGGAAATCAGATCGGTTCCTTGTTAGGTTGGTATCGCATCAAAACGATGTTCGATCTCGGTTGGCTCACTGAAAGTAATCGAAGTCGAGCCGTGCTTGTTAAAACCTTAGTAACCACTGAATTACAGCGCTCTATCGCTGAAAAATACGGAATTAACGTAATAGACACCCTGACCGGATTTAAGTATATTGGGGAAAAACTTAAGAAGTATGAGGACGCGATTCCGGCTAAAAAAAAGGGCGATTACCGAAGCCTGACCGAAGAAGAGAGCCGAAAGCTTCGATTGGAGTATTCAAAGTTTTTCGTCTTTGGTGGAGAGGAGAGTTATGGCTATCTCGGAAGTGATTTCGTCCGGGATAAAGACGGGAATGCCTCTGCGGTGATGTTTGCAGAGTTGGCTGCCTGCGCGATGAGCGAGGGCACTACAATTGCTGGGCTTCGTGATCGGATCTGGGGTGAATATGGGGTTCATCTTGAGCAGGGCAAATCGCTCGTGATGGAGGGTGGCGAGGGGGCCCGGAAGATTGCCGCCTTGGTGAAATCTTACAGTTTGAATCCTCCGGCGGAAGTTGATGGATCGGACGCGATTGCGGTGCGGGATTACGCCAGAGGCGGATTCTACGATCAGGAGGGAGATGAGCTTCCCGAGGCCTCGATGCTTTTTGTAGATTTGGCGGATGGGCGTCGATTCGCGGTCCGTCCTTCCGGAACCGAACCGAAAATCAAATACTACCTCTTTGGGAAAGGTGAGGATAGAGATGAAGTTGAGAAGTCATTGGATGAACTCTGGGGGGCTTTGGAGAGAGATGCCTACAAGCGTATGGGATAATGGTTCGCTCTGTGAAAATTTCGGCTGCGGTTTTAAGTGGGGTTGCCCTTGCTTTGAGCTTTGCGCCATTCGATGTGGCGTGGCTCGTCTGGGGCTGGATGTGGCTGTTGCTTCCGTTATTTTGGACGGTTTCAGGTAAGTGGCGTTGTCTTAAAGGATTTGGATTGGCTTGGTTAGCCGGCATGGGATTCTGGGTGATCAATCTTAAGTGGCTCGGCACTGTGACCTGGCCTGGAGCTGTGGCTTTGTCCGCTTATCTTTCCGTTTACTTCGGCTTCTTTGGGGCTTTTGCGGCAAGTTTGGCCAATCCTTGGCTGGTGAAATATGAGAGGGCCAAGACGATCCGTGATCGGGCGCAGCAAAGTTTCCGTAGTCTTGGTTATGCGGCTTTGCTGGCGGGGTTTTGGTGTGGACTAGAGTGGGTGCGTGGTTGGCTCATGACGGGATTTGGCTGGAATGGCCTCGGTGTGACGTTTGCCAAAAATCTGATTTTGGCGCAGAATGCTGAATATGTTGGTGTGATTGGACTTTCGTTTTTGCCGGTCTTTTTAAGCGCGGTAGTTGTGCAGACGGCGCGGCGATTTTATCAGCAGTTTCAGGAAAATGAGGTGAAGATTCTTCATTGGGATTTCGCGACCGCACTGCTATTGATCATGTTGGCGTTCACTTCGGGAACAATCCGGCTTTCATCGGTGACGAATGCGTCGAAGATTAAAGGAAGAGTTTTGATGGTGCAGCAGGATATTCCGCAGTTTGCCGACAAGATTCTTTGGGAACCCTCGAAAATTGAGGAAGGTTTTCAGGAGTTGACGGCAGAGGGTATTGAAGAGGTTTTCCGCCAAGCTGCTGAAGCTGCGCAAAAAACGGAGTCAGAAGATGAAATCGTGGGAATTAGAATGCCCGATCTTGTTATCTGGCCGGAGGCGTGCCTGCCCGCCTTCCTTTCCGAACAGGAGAATGGATCAATGCGGGGAGGGCCAAAAGTTGAGAGTGTTTTTGAATCTATTCACAGCTTGGGAGATTTCACCTTTGTATTGGGGTTGAACGAGGTGCGTGGTGAAACTGTGGTTGATCCAGATGTGGATGTTTACAACTCCCTGATTATGGATGACGGCAAAGGGGGAAGACAGAGTTACCAGAAAAACCATCTGGTAATCCTTGGTGAATTTATCCCGGATTTGCCGTTTTTGCATGACCTATATTTTCACACAACTGGCGTGAAATTTGGAAAAGGATTGAGTCGTGGAGCTATTTTTGAACCGCTGAAGGCGGAAATCGATGGACAGCCGATTGGCATAATTCCTTCGGTTTGCTTTGAAGATACCGTGCCGCGATTGACGCGGAAGTTTGTGCGGAATGAGCCCCAACTTTTGGTGAATGTGACGAACGACGGATGGTTTCAGGAAAGCGAGGGATCTGTGCAACATTTCAGAAACGCTCTGTTTCGCAGCATCGAGTTACGTCGGCCGACGGTGCGATGTGCCAACCGTGGTGTTACTGGGGTGGTGACGGTAGCTGGATCGCTGGTCGATCCCTATTCGAAGAAGACGCGCCACCTTGTGAATGAGGACGGGAGCTATTTTCACCGCGGGTATTTACTAGCCACCGTCTATATTCCTGCGGAAGGTGAGATTACCTTGTATGCAGCCTTTGGCGATTGGTTCGCGGTAAGCGGTTTGTTCGCGGGTTTCCTCTGGATGATTGCAGGTTTTCTTTTTAAGAAGCCTAAGGTGACGGAACGCCAAAGTTGAGGAGAGCAGTCCGGTGAAAGCCCTATTCCAACATCGACTTAAGGAGCCGGTGAGAGTTAAGGGAAAAGAATGGCGCTGCAGTTATCGCAGTAGGCAATGGCGGCTCCGGACTGCGCGAGAGCATACGTTGCAGGTGTGACTTGAACGTGGCAGGAGGTGCAGCTCCGTTCGGTGGTTACTCGAACAACAGCCTGACTTTCTCTTTTGTTGTAAAGCCGATGATAGGTGTCGAGAAGATCTTCGTCATCGACTTGAGTGACTAGGCTTTCACGGGTGTTTTTAGTTTCGGCTAACTCAGCTTTTCGGTCATCAAGGCGCGCTTGAAGTTCGGCGATTTCTTCATCCACCAACCCTTGGGTCTTGGCGAGATTTGCCTCTGCGTCGGAGATCTTCGATCGGAGATCATCCGCCGTCTCCATAAGTTCGAGCTCACGAGTTTCTAGCTCGTCGACCTCGTTTTCGTAGCGAACCACCTCTTCGCCTAGCTTGGTGTATTCGTCATTTTTCTTGGTCTCAAATTGTTGGTTCTTGAGACGATCAATCGTGTTTTTTCGAGTGCCGATATCGAGTTCGACATTCTTAATTTTAATCTCGTTGGCCTGAAAATTGGACTTCGCGGCGGCTAGGGATTGAGTGTCATTGGCGAGGCGCTCCTTGGCGGCGTCCTGCAGTTGGGGGATTCGAACGAGTTCCGCTTCCAAGGTTTGGATTTTTTGATCGGTGTTCTGAAGGGCGAGCAATTGCTTCACGTCATCACGCATGACAAAGAACTAACGTTTTCGCGGTTGAGGGGGAAGAGGAAAGGAAGATCTTCAGCGTTTCTGATGGGGGGAGGCGCTTCTCGGGCAGAAGTGGAAGGTGATGATCATTAATACGAGGGGCGAGAGGAGCATCCATTTCCCTGCTAGAACTGATCCGCCGATCATGCAAATGAGCATGAAAGGTTCGATCCATGTCTTGCGAAGCTGGAGAAGCAAAACAAAAGCTAAAAGCAGGCCGACTTCGAAGGGTAACGGCCAGCGTTTGTAAGTGCGTTTTTGGACGGGCTTCTGGGAGAGGGCCTGCTTAATTTGAGCCTCTAGGCTGTGGGTTGATTTGGGGGCGCTGGAAGGCGAGATAATTTTATAGGTCTCGGCTTGTTCAGGGTAGATTTGAAGAATTGAAGCGGATTGTTGCTCTCGCCCGGTCGTGGGAAGTGCGGCTTGCCCTTTTTGGTCTAATTTCAAAATGATGCCTTGAGCTCCTAGGCGGAGGTAGCCGCCTTCTTCTAAAATGAGATCTGCAGAGGTCAGGCGGTGAGATTTCAGAATACTGGCAAGAGGTAGAGTCGGTAGAATGTGAGAGTCCCAGCGAACGAGCATTGGAATCAGTGTTTGATCTTCAGCAGATTCCAATTTCAGACCTCTAATTTCGGAAATTCCAAAGGAATTTGAGTTGATCGAAGGTGGGCGCCGGATGTGGTCGATTTTGGGAAGATCGAATCCGTCGGGGGTTTCGAGTGGGATAACAGACAATTTGAGGTATTCAGGAAGCGGTGCTTCGGAGTTGATGAATTCAGCCTGAAGTCCAATTACCAAAGAGGGAGTGTTGTCAACTTGTCCTTGCAGCGCAAGGATAGCCAGCTCGGTGGCATCGTCCCAAGAAAGGGATGAGGTAATGACGGTAAGGCGGTCATCGTCGAGCCGCGTTTGTGCGAGAAATTGTGCCCATTCGATGGCGCTTCCTCCGTCGGCCCCCATAATATTAAGAGATTCCTTATCGAGTTTGTAGCTCTTAATGTTGAGGTTAGCTTCAGGGTCGGGTGTGAAATCTAAACTAGTGAGTTTGAATTTATTGGACTCAGATTGGTCAACAAAACAATGATCTTTTTGGAAGCGCTCGGGAAAGAGAAAAGAGGCCAGCTCAAAGTGAACCAGAGGGATGATTTCCGGTAACTTGGTCAGTAAGCCTCCGCCCGCGATAAGTGGTAGAAGGAATGAGAGAGAAGGCCGTAGAGATGGCATGGCTACGGCGAAGTTCTAGCAGGATTGCGGTGGCTAGTCGAGGAAAGGACCAAGCGCGTCTTCGAGCGGGGTGTCGTCGATAACCTCCTTAAGGAAGGCAATGGCAGTAGGAATTTGAGCAAGATACCATTCGTCATTCTGGTTATGGCCGATGTTGGAAAAGGCTCCTAGTACCTGCATTAGTCTCTGGGCTGCGCAATCTTTAAGAATAGGTTCGATAGGCTCTTCCTCGCAAACTTCTTCCCAGAGATCGAGTAGTTTTCGACGATCTTCGGCCGAGTGATTCATGTAAGGATCGTAAAGCAGGGAGGCGAGGTCGTACTCCTGACGTCCCATACGCAGCCCCTGAAAATCGATTAGGTAGGTGGTTTTGCTATTCAGCATGAGGTTTTGCGATTGGAAATCGCGATGCACCATGTGAGGCGCTGTAGCGCCGAGTCGTTTGGCAAGACCTTGGAGGATCGCATCTTCAGTCAGCGGGGACGAATCCTTGCCGAGGTGGGTTCCGACAAAGTGCTCAAAGAAATATTCCTGCTCCCAACGGTAGAGAGGCTCGTCGAAAGTGGGTTGAAGATCGAAGTCCTTGGGTGGGCGAGTGTAGAGAAGCTTGTCGAGTTGCTCGAAAGCGGAGCGGTAGTAGGGTTCACGGTCCTCGAAAGGAGCATCCTTGAGGCTGAGAAGGTCCTGATCGCCTAGATCTTCGATGAGGGCAACCTGGCGCCGTGTATTATCGTAAAGGACTTCCGGAATATTAAGGCCAGCATTTTTGAGGAACTCAGCAACGGGTAGGAAATTGGCGTTATCCGATCGCTCGAGAGTATAGTGAATTCCTATAAAGCTGGGGTAATCATCCGGGCTGATTCGAATGATGGTCCGCCCAGAAGCTCCTTTTTGGATCGGCTCCATGAGGACGCGGTGGGTTGGCGCGAGATCTAGGTGGGAGCGGACGGCGGTGAGCAGGGTGTCGGCAGGCATCTTTTGTAGGGGGGGAGATTTTAGAGGTCGGCGTTGTTGTGCACGCCCGATGTTGGGGAATTGGTGTGAACGATGCAATTTGTCAATTGCGCATCCTGTAAAACATGGGTTCCGGGCCAGAGGATGCTGTCTTTAACGATGGCACCTGACTCAACAATAGCGTTTTGGCCGACCCATGAATTTTGGATATTAGCTCTCGGAGAAATTCGAGCGTTCGCTGATACTTTGGGAGTTATGGCGAGACTTGCCTCGAGGTATGTCTCTCGCGTTCCTAGGTCGAGCCACCTTGGCTCGTTCTTCACGTGGTATGCTCCCAGTTTGCCTTGTTTGATCAGTTCTACGAAGGCTGGAATGATGGAGATTTTTTCGTTCGGCGGGATCAGGTCAAGAATCTCGGGGTCAATGACGTAAATTCCCGTAAACTGGTGTGTTCCTTGCTGTTGATGAATAAGGCCGCGGACATCGGTCACGAGGTGACCCTCCACAGTGATACGCAAATCAGGCCCGTGACCTTGGACTGCCAAAGTTGCGGTGTTGTTGGAGGCCATATGGCCCGTCATGAGCCGGTCAATCGGGAGATCGGTGATAATGTCACCATTATAAATTAAGACGGGATCACTTTTGATCCAATCGGCTATATTTTTAATTCCGCCGCCAGTTTCGAGGAGTTCTGGTTCATGAAAAAAGGTGAGGTTTGCGCCTCGGTATTTGCCGTCTGGAAAGATTTCGTGCCAGGTCTCATGGAGATGGTGGGTGTTGATGGCGAAGTCGGTGATTCCGGCATGGAGGCAGTGGTCGAGGGCGTGGGTGATCAGGGGACGGTTGGCAAACGGGATGAGTGGCTTCGGAAGGGTTCCGGTCAGCGGTTGGAGTCGGGTTCCCAGTCCGGCTCCGAGGAGGAAGGCTTTGCGCATGAGCAAAGAATGATTTGATCAAGAGGCGATTGGAAGGAACAATCTAGCTATCGCGCAGGTGCTGCGCATAAACTCTCATGAAAAAGTCTCTCGCTTTCCTTCTGCTGTCTGCTCCAGCAATTGCTCTGCCCGATGGGTATGAACTTTCAGACTGGGCCGAGCCTTTCGATGTCGACTACCCGACTGCTTTAACCGCTGCGGCTGATGGCACTGTTTATGTCTCGGTCGATAAAAATGGTTCGCTCGGTAAGGAAAAAAATATGGGGAAGATTGTTTCCTGCCGCGATACGAATGGCGATGGTAAAGCCGATAAGTTCGCTGATTTCGTTCCCAATGTTGATAGCCCGCGTGGTGGACACTTTGTGAAGGATACCCTGTATCTAATCCATCCACCGTTTTTGAGTTCCTTTCGCGATACGACGGGTGATGGAGTGGCTGACGAGCATAAGGTTTTACTCGAGAATATTGGTTTTGGTTTAAGGCATCCCCGCGGCTCCGATCACACTACGAATGGGTGTCGGATGGGGATTGACGGTTGGCTTTACATTGCAGTGGGTGATTTCGGGATGGAGGCCACAAAGGGAGCCGATGGTAAAGTGGTGACTTTGCGAGGTGGCGGCGTGGCCCGGGTCAGGCCCGATGGGAGTGAGCTCGAAATATACTCCTATCACACGCGCAATATTTGCGACATTGCGATCAGTCCGAAACTCGATCTTTTCACCCGGGACAATACCAACGACGGTAAAGGATGGAACATCCGCGTGCACCACCTCACTAATGGTTCAGAGCATGGATACCCTCGGCTTTACAAGAATTTCACCGATGAAGCTGTGAGGCCAATCCTTGATCTAGGTGGGGGAAGTGGAACGGGTGCTCTTTATTTGGCGGAGCCTGGACACGATGAACTTCTTCTGACCTGCGATTGGACCACTGGAAAGATATACAACGACAAGGTTTCCGAAAATGGGGCGAGCTACTCGCTCAAGGAAAGCGTTTACATGAATTTAACCCGCGCGATTGATATTGATGTCGATGGATCCGGTAATCTTTTTGTCTGTGATTGGCGGGGTGGGAGATTCAAGTTCGCAGGTAAAGGAAAGAAGGTTGGGATGGTGCAAAAGCTCACCAAGAAAGGTCTGAAGTCTAAGCCATTCCCAAAGCTCCTAAAAATGTCGACCTTTGAATTGGTTTCGCAACTTAAGAGTGGTTCAGCGGTGCGGAGACTTGAAGTTCAGCGTGAGCTTCTGGCCAAAGGTGATACCGCAGCAGTAAAGCCACTCATTGAGCTAATTAAGGATTCAAACTTGAGCGTCGAATCTCGGATCGCCGCAATTTTCACACTCTCTCAGATGGAGGAGTTGACGGCAGATCAATTCCTTCAGATCTTTACAAAAGACTGGAAGGATCTGAAGGAGATCCAGCAATATCTTGCCCGTGCTGCTGGTGATCTTGGCGGAGGGATTTCTGGTGATAGCCTCAGTTTAGTTGAAGGAGCTCTACAATCCGACGATGACCGAACCCGTCTGCAGGCTGTGGTGGCCATGATGAGGATTGTTAGTCCAGGAAAGAATGCGACCGCGCAAATCCTTAAGGCAGTGGCTGAAGCTCAGGACCCACGCATTCAAAACACGGCTATTGGTGCACTGGTGAAGATCGGAGATGTGGAAAGTCTTCTATCCCACGCGAATGAGCGGACAGCCCGTCTCGCTTTGATGCGCCTTCATCGACCAGAGGTTGTTTCTGGAATTGCAGCGAGTTTACAGCAATCTAAAGGAAGTGAAAGACTGGGTCTGATCGAGATTCTTGCCCGTCTTTTTCATCGTGAAGCCAAGTGGGATCTTAAAGCCTGGTGGGGAACCCGTCCCGATGACCGGGGTCCTTATTTTGCGCCCGAGGCCTGGGAAGAGACCGCTAATATCAAAGCAGCACTTGAGAGCGCCTTTAATCAACTGACCAAGACCGATCAGTCTAAAATGCTCGGCATTCTTGGCTTGAATCGGGTGCCGGTTTCCGAGCTTAGGTTGGGTAAACAGGACCCGTTTGTCATCGCGCTTGCAACTCCCACTCCGGATGAATCGCAAATCAAAATCCTGACTGGTGCCGCCAAGGATAAGAGGCGTCTCTGGGACGAAAGAGTCGCTGCTTATCGAGCGCTGGGACGTCTCGAAGGAAAGACCGTAACGAATCAAGTGGAGATCCTTGGGGCATGGCTTGATCAAGGTGTTAAGCCCGCCGAGGTGGAGCTCGAGCTGAATGATTTTGTGAACCAGCCGGCTCTCATTCTTTCTACGAAGATCCTTCGTAAAGCGGCTGCGAAGGGCAGTAAGTCGGAAAGCAGGGTTGCTTGGAGAACGCTTTTGATATTCACGCAAAGCCCGCTCATTAAAGAGAACCAAAAGACCCCTATTCTAAATATGATCCAAAAGAACCCACGTGAAGAGGGCTTGTTCCTAGCTCTTGCTGATCTTCTTTTGCCTGGCTTTGATGAACAGATCGAGAATGCCATCGATAGTGACAATGATACATTGATTGAAGCAGCGAAGCGCGCGCAGAGTCTGATCGCTTCGGCCAAAGCAAGTGCCGGAAAAAAACTGACTAATCTCAAAGCTACGGACATTACCAAGTTGGCGATGGCTTCTACAGGTGATGCGGCCATGGGAGAGAAAATCTACACCCGCCAGGGTTGTATTGCCTGCCATGCAGTTGATCAGAAGGCGGTTCAAAAGGGGCCTTATCTCGGATCTGCTGGCAGTAAGTTCACCAAAGATTATCTGATTCAATCTATTCTTGATCCCAATGCGGTCGTGGCGCAGGGGTTCCAAACTGAACTGATCACGATGAAGGATAAAACGGCCCATATGGGCTTTGTGACTCGCCAGGAAGACGGCGTCATCGATATTCGAAATATCGCCGGAATTGTGACCCAGATCAAAGAGGACATGATCGCAAAGCGGGATCATCAACCTCAATCGATGATGCCTGCCGGACTTGCTTCGACGCTAACAGTTGAGGAATTTAACCACCTCATCTCTTATTTGATTTCGATGAAGGAGTAGTTGGGGAGGGGGTGTAGATGAAACCTTAAAATTCACCCTTGCCCCGACTCCATTGCTGCCGATATTGCCGTTATGAGCGACGACGACAAAGGTGGCCCCAAAGAGCCAAACTATCCAGATCCAGAAGAGATTAAGAAAACCCTCGAGGGAATGTTTGGTCAATTGGGGAAAGGGGCATTTACTTTCACTGGGACGGAGTCCCCCTCATTCACTGAGGAGACGGAAGATGAGGGGGAGAATTTCGTAGATCCAGAAGTGGACGATATTTTTAAATTCGATCTTCTGCCACGCGATATAAAGGCCCACCTCGATCGTTTTGTGATTCGACAGGATGAGGCTAAGAAGGCCCTTTCGATCGCGGTTTGTGATCACTACAACCACGTCAAGACTCTCAAATCGCAAGAGGAAGAAGGGGAGAAGATCGAACTGCAGAAGCAAAATGTTATGGTGGTAGGCCCAACGGGTGTAGGGAAGACCTACCTGGTGAAGCATATTGCCGAATTGATTGGGGTTCCTTTCGTGAAAGCAGACGCGACCAAATTTTCTGAGACTGGTTATGTCGGAGGAGATGTCGATGATCTCGTTCGTGAACTGGTCTCCAAAGCTAATGGCGATGTTTCTTTGGCCGAGTATGGCATCATCTACATCGATGAAGTGGATAAGTTGGCTTCAAGTGGAGGTGGAGGAATGATCGGACGAGATGTGAGCGGGCGAGGAGTTCAGACAACTCTCCTGAAGTTGATGGAGGAGACCGAAGTTCCGCTTCGAAATCCTCAAGATATGCGCGGTCAAATGATGGCAATGATGGACATGCAGAATGGTAAAAAGAATAAGGATAGCATTAATACTAAACACATTTTGTTCATCGTTAGCGGGGCGTTTTCTGGGCTTGAGAAAATTGTTCGGAAGCGGAGCCAGGCTGCACAAATCGGATTTTCGACAGAGCAGGCTGATCCCATGATGGACAACGAGTTATTCAAGCATGTCACAACTCAGGACTACATTGATTTTGGATTCGAGGCTGAATTCATCGGTCGGATTCCGGTTCGTGTGGTTTGCGAGCATCTCGAGGCCAAGGATCTGGAAGCGATTTTAAAATACTCTGAAGGGAGTCTTTTGCGTCAGTATGAGCGTGAGTTCGAGGCTTATGGAATTGATCTGAAGGTAGAGAACTCTGGAATCACCAAAATTGCTGAGATGGCGGCAGGTGAGAAAACAGGTGCCCGTGGGTTGATGACTGTTGGGGAACGAATTTTGCGGGATTTTAAATATGAACTACCAGGAACTTCGGTGACCGAACTCGTTTTAGATGACGATCTGATCGATAACCGAGAGAAGCACCTCGGTGATTATCGGGAGTTGGGACAAGAGTTGGTTGTCGAAAAAGGGCGCCAAGAAGTGGAGGCCTTCATCCGTGATTTTAAGGCTAAACACGGTGTCGTGATCAAGCTCACGGACGATGCCGTCGCCAAGCTTGTTAAGATAGCCGGGGAGCAGGCGCGGAGTGTCTTTCAGGTCGCCCGTCAGCACTTTAAAGATTACCAGTTTGGTCTAAAATTGATTCAGAAAAATACGGGTCAGGCAGAATTTATTCTGACAGAAACAGCAGTGAATGATCCTGACAAGTTCCTCAGTGAACTTGTGGTTAAATCCTACAAAGACGCGTAAATTATTGAGCGACGAGATCGTATCCTCGGTGATCTTTGATTTCTACCTCTAAGAATTCACCGACCTGTGAGTCGATGGGAACAAAGATTCGGCCGTCGATGTCCGGGGCGTCCCACATTGATCGGGCAATCCCTTCTTCTTCTACGAGGACGCGCTTCTGTTTGCCCAGCTGGGCCTCATTGACTTGCTGGGCCACTTCGTCGATTGCGGTAGTAAGTGCACGGTGGCGCTTTTTCTTAGTCGCGTGGTGAACGTGACCTTTCATTTTGTGGGCGCGGGTTCCTTCTTCCTTGGAGTATTGGAAGATGCCGCAGCGCTCAAATTTGAAGCTCTTGATGAATTCGAGAAGCTCTTGGTGGTCTTCATCGGTTTCTTCTGGAAAGCCGGTGATGAAAGTGGTGCGGATAGAAAGGGCAGAAATGCCATCCCGCATTCTTTGAAGTAGATCACGAATGTATTTCCCGTCGGTCTTACGGTTCATCTTGTCGAGCATGTGATCTGAGATGTGTTGCAGTGGAATGTCGACATATCGTGCAACCTTAGGGCACTCGGCGATCGTCTGAATCAACTCGTCAGACCAATGGGCGGGATGGGTGTAAAGAAGGCGAATCCAGAAATCGCCTTCAAGATCGTTGAGCGCGCGAAGTAAAGTGGAAAGAGATTCGCCTCTGGTGGAATCGACTCCAGAGGTCGGCTTCGGTCTGTTGCCGAGGCCCTGCCATTTGTCCATCCCGAAGTAGGTGGTGTCTTGGGAGATTAGATTGATTTCCTTTACGCCTTGGGCGATTAGGCCCTTCGCTTCTCGCACAATGGATTCCTCGGTGCGAGAGCGATGCTGGCCACGGATTTTCGGGATGATGCAGAAGGCGCACGTGTGGTTGCAGCCCTCAGCGATCTTAATGTAGGCCATGTGTTGCGGAGTGAGCCGGAATCGTGGCGTGGTGTAGTCTGGGATGTAGCGCGACTTTTCGGTGACTGTGTCGAGGGAACCTTCCGCTTCAAGATCGCGGTTGAGGGTTTTT
>JAQWSX010000012.1 GCA_029242935.1 Akkermansiaceae bacterium | reverse complement strand
CGCTCAACATCATTGTAAGGCAAAGTGATCGTCTCGTTCGCGAAAGACTTGGGAACCCCTGCTGAATCAGGCTCTCCAAAGGTCAGCGCGCCCGATCCCGCCGCCACCAGCAAAGAGTCAGCATGACCATGATAACAACCCTCAAATTTCACAATCTTATCCCGCCCCGTGAAGCCGCGAGCGAGACGGATCGCCGACATCGTGGCCTCCGTTCCTGAGTTCACCATACGAACCTTCTCAACCGATGGAACCCACTCTGTAATAAGCTGGGCCATTTCAACTTCCTTGGGGTTAGGAATCCCAAAAGAGATGCCATCTTTAGCCGCCTGATGGATCGCCCCAATGATAGAAGTGGGAGCATGCCCGAGAATATTAGGCCCCCACGAACCGATGTAGTCGATCAGGGAATTCCCATCAACATCTTCAATGCGAGCTCCCTTGGCACGCCGCACAAAAAAGGGATCGCCGTCGACATTCCGAAAGGCTCTCACCGGCGAATTTACCCCACCGGGAATCACAGTTTTAGCCTTGGCGAAAAGCTTCTGAGAAAGTGTTTCGTTCATGCGAGAAAGTTGGCGCAAGACCCGCCCGAAAAAAAGCCCCGAAATCAAAAGAGCTCATCGCCCTCTCTTGAAGCGGAAAAGATCCTATTTCAATTGCAATTTAAGCCGGTAAAAGCCGCGCTCATTCGTAATCGGATCATTTGTTCGGAAGGTCACACGGCTGGTCTCGCCCACCCCGAAAACCTCTGAAACTTTCGCAACCTGTGAATCGCTCCACGCTTCGACATCGGCTGAAGATTGCACGAGGATGCGGGCGCGATCGGCATTGATCTGACGATCGAAAGACACTTCGGCAAAAAACTCACCGCCTAATTCGACCACTGAAACCTTGGGGGCACTTCGCAAAGCATAGAGATTTAGATCACCAGTGAACGGAAGCCCGTCATCGACAGCGGGAGCACCATTCTCTCCCACACTCGGGCGCCAGTCACCAGCCGTTTCACCGAATCCGTCTGCCCAGACCAAACTCGCCCCGCTTCCGTCTGCCACCTCGGGCCAAGGAAACTGATCACCATAGCTGACTTCGCGCACCAGAGTTCCGGCACCAAAGGATAGCTTAACACGCTCCCCTCCGTTCGAGAGACGATTCGAAAACTCGCCCAAGACAAAATCAGGGGTATTCGCAAATCCGTGACGTAAGTTAAAGGCTTCCACGTTCGCGACCACCAGCAAGCGCTCCCCTGCCGCAATCGTTGATTTTCTTCCATTTACAAAGTCGAATTCAATCCCCTTGGTGAAACGCAGGTTGCTGAGGTCAAGTTCTCCTGCACCAATGTTCATGATCTCAATCCATTCGAAATCACTTTCCTCCAGCGAAGGAATCGCGGCCAACTCGGAAGCGGACGGCGGAAGCGGATGATACATGATCTTGCTGATGACAATCCCATCTAGAAAAGACTGGATGGAAGGTGTGCCGACAACGAACTCAACAGGTTCCGACCAATTGCTCCAACGGCCGGTCGTATCTTCATGCCGGACTCGAGCGCGATAAGTCCGCTCAACCCGCGCAACCGAGGGCACGCCAATGTTGGCATTAAAGGTGGTGAGCTCGCCGGATTCCCAGGTCGTGGTCCACTCAAATGAGGGGTTTTCACCCGGGGGAAGAAGAACTTCCTGAGCATCAAGCGACATTTCAAATCCCATGTCATTGCTTCCCAGAGAAGTATTGTGAACTTCAATTGCAATGACGTTCTCTCCCTCGATGAAGAGGTCGGAACTCACTTCAAATTCATCAAAATCAGATTCGTTCCCCGAAGAATCTGCGAGCACGTCGTGACCCACTACGGTATCCGGATCGAAGCCATCGCGAAATGCTTCCTGACCATTCACATAGACCACTGCTCCATCATCGACGAGCAGCCTGAAGAGGAATCCCTCGATCAAATTTAGATCATTTACATTAACAGTAGTCCGAAAGTAAGCGGTCGGGATTCGTGAGGTGGTGGTGGTGGCCATGTTGATCCCATTCACACGACCAAACCCAAGCGGAGCAGCTCCAGTCTTCCAACCGCTATCATCAAAGCCCACTTCACGCCAAGCCACGCCCTCATCAACATTGTTATCCTGATAATTCCAAATACGGCCTGGGGCCATGATCTCGCGCACTCCTCCACCGAGGCTCGTGACCTCGGCGAGACGCCATTCCATGGACTGAAAAGTATTGGCTCCCTGTGGATCTGAAAAATCGCTACTCGTAAATGAAAGACCATCCTGTGGGAACCCGGCATCACCCGAGTAGGTGATCTCGGGCTTAGCCGGCAACTTGGCATCAGCAACAAGAGCATCAAGATAGGCATCCCGCCCAAAATCTCCCGATGCCCCATTGTCTTGGGAAATAGAAGGCATGGTATTATTCCCACCTGTCCAAATCTCCCCGGAGCCATCCCGATCACGACCAGCGAAGGCAAACTTCTTCATATCGGCCACGCGAGGTTCAATCGGCGGATAAGACTGGGAGCCATTTGGCGCGCCCAACCAACGAGCCCGGTCAGCCGGAACCAATTGATCAATCTGCGCTGCCAGCGGATCAATCATGAGTGAGATCTGCTCCTCGGTCCAAACAAGATCACGCAACTCCCGCACCGTATTAAAATATTCTAGCCCGAAGTCGCCTCGTGGTACCGGATTGGTTTGATTCGAACCAAAAATGGCCTGCTTGGGGAAATCCATACCATCATTCCAATTCGGTCCCCAACTGGTGTCAGAATCCCAGGGAAGAACATTCAGCCGACCCCGTGGATTGATCGCGGATGGCTCAAAATAGTAGGCCCGGTTTTTCAAATGCTCGCCGCGGTTTGGTCTCACATCGTAATGCCGAATCATATCAACCACCGCATGGTAGCGATTCCAGCTATCCCAATTTACGTGTTCACGGAGCCAGTTGTCATCGCGCGCTGGGGTAAGCTGATTAATGATCGTGGAAAAATCAGAAGCATTGGCAACTGATTCAGCACCTTGATAACGCTGCACATCCTTGCCGTTGGTCCGTCCACTGATCAACTTGTAAAGGTTCCCTTTTTCCATGTCGTGAGAATCGAGAAAGCGCGAATCATATTCCTCCATTGCGAGCAACATACCGTAATAATCACCGACGTGTTGGGTGGCGTATTCCTCGGCGCCCTGTATGATTCGAAAGTGTCCCCAGTGCGTGTAAGGTGCCGGCGTTCCAGTAAGGTTCCACATCAAGTGGTTCGTTGCCTGAAACAATCCCCACGTATAATAATTAGAGCGCGAACTCAGCATCTTGTGGGTTGAGAGAAACTTCCAAGGCTCCGAATATTTGTCGCCATTCATATCGCGGAAAGTGGGATAATTTCCTCGGTTAAAACGGAACTTAAGACTCCGTTTCCCACTCCCGCTGTATCGAGCATTCCGCTGGCGAAGGCGGTATTTCATGTTATCGAACACCTTCCCCTCGTAGACAAAAGTGCAATTCCAATTGTATTCACTCCGGGCATCGTAATTGTCTCGTCCGATTCGATCCGATCCATTGTAACCCACCGCTTGGTTAAAATTCGCAGCCGTAGTCAGGACGTGATAAACCGGAACCGACTGAACCTCGCTTGAGGAAAAAGTGCCCACGTTCGTCTGATAATCCGGCACCCCATCATACTGGAAATACGCGAAGTTCAAACGCTCGTCATCGGCATAAGGAACCCTCACTGATTCTCCTGCTGTATCCTTTACGGTGATACGATAGCGCACCAGCGTCCGGTTGGGCCGCGATTCCAAAATCGCCGAGTAGACCCCATCACCAGCAACTTCATCAGCACCAATTCCATCATCGGTCATGAGCTGTGAAACCCAATTGCGCTCATAAGCAGGATTCTCAGCACGAGGTGCAGTTGGGCTAGAAAGGAGAGCCGAAGTTGATTTTGCCAGAAACGCAGAGACGTATGCTCCTGGAGCGACATCCTGAACTTCCAGTGTCACTGAAGCCACGCCATCGGGGTCCGTCACTTTCGCCGTGATCACGGTTGAATCACCAACCGACGGTTGCTTCGGAGAATGGTCAACCTGCCGAATCGAAGGAGGGGCCACTTCTGAAAAAACCGTGTTCACCAACCCCGCTGAAGGTTCTGGATCAGCTTCGATATCTGGCTCCGGACGAAGCAGTTCTACGTTCAACCCAAAGTCGTTACTGCCAAGCGAGGTATTAAAAGCATGAATTGCAATCACATTGGTTCCCTCCTTCAGGCCAGCCGCACCACCCGTAATCGACGCTTCCTGCCAATTATTTTCATCACCCGAACCTCCCGATTCATCATCGTAAGTCAACTGGCCCGCCGCCATATTATCAGTCCGAAAAACCTCCAATCCGTTGATGTAAACGACCATGCCATCGTCGAGGAGATATCGCAGCAGAATCTCCTGGGGCACTTCTCCATCTGCAATTTCAAATTCATTCCGGAAAAAACAACTTGTGTAATTTCCAACCATCCCAGTGATCGGCGGATTAAAGCTCTGCGTCCCAACTCTACCAAAGCCAATCGGCAGCGTTTGTGACACCCAAGTTCCGTCTTCCACAAAGCTCGCTTCGGTCCACGCCTTAATGGGCGACGAAGCCTCACTTACTCCAGGTCTCCAACGCCAACCCGAACCATCCTCGGGTAGATAGACCAACTTAGGCAGCACCACAATCTGGGAACTGCGCCACGATCCACCCAGGTCATTATCTAAACTCGGATGAATTAATTCCATCGAGGATCCAGCACCTCCAGCTGCGGTCGGCCAAGGAAAATTGTCCTGATAACTAACCTCATCCGCCACCGAACCATCTGCTCTTCGCAACTCAATCCGCTCCCCTTCACCTGACAGGCCACCATCGAACGGCCCAAGTGCTCCCACGCCATAGCGGCCAAGCAACGCTGCTGGATTCTTTGCGACTACCACGTATCCGCCTGCTCCGATTTGCGTTCCCAGCGGGAATGTAAAATCGAATCCATCGTTGAAAAACCACCCACTCAGATTAACAGGCGTCTCTCCCGTATTGTGAAGCTCCACAAATTCATCCTGTGCATCATTTGGCCGACTATTGTAGTGAATCTCGTTAATTACGATCCCCGCATGCGTCGCTCCGACAAATGCGACACCAACCATGATACTTCCCAATATGTTCATGGGTTAAAAATTGCCCCGCTCTTTCCCTCAAAGCAAGCACACACCACAAAACACGGATCCCTTTGACAAGCTCATCAGAGCAAGCTTCTGGCAGGCTTCCCCAAAAGCCCCCGGGTCCCAAGTTACAGACGGAGATCAGTATTTCAATAGCTCTGCAATTCTCTCTAGGACAAGCTTTTCCCCCATGATGAACGTGTGGTCAGCGTCCACCACTTCGAGGCGTTTGATCCCCTCAACATGACCACCCTCGACAGTCACGATTCCATCGTTCTCTCCTTCGAGGAGAAAGTCGAAAGTCGAAACCAAATTCCTGCGGCCCATAATCACCGAAACATCATTGCTTCCATCAAAAGAGGGCACCTCCCGGGGCAAGCGATTCGTCGACAGACTCATCCCCCCTGGTCCGAGCGACAAGCGCCCGAGCGGAGAATCTTCCAACCAGTCAATGATCTCGCTCCCCTGGTTTGGCGGGGCCAGCATGACCACATTGCCCGTGATCAGCTCAGGATGGCGCTTCGCCAAACAGCGCAGAACAATCCCGCCCATCGAATGGGTCACAAAGTGCGTCCGCTTAGAAGATGGGCCAATCTCCCGGGCAACATGATCAACGATCTTATCGATCGATTGCCGGAAAGACGGATAAGGAAGGTTCAAAGTTTCGAATCCACAATCATGTAAATAACGCGCAGGCTCCTCCATTGCCCAGACGCTTCGCCAAAGGCCGTGAAGCAAAACGACCCGTTCACCATCACTCACCCGCACGCGGGGGCTGTGCCACGGCATTGGCGGAATGATCATCTTCAATCGATTCATGAATCTGAATTCCATCACGATTAACACCACTTTGGAAATCGATATAACTAGCTTCCAAAATTGACTGACGCGATAATCAAACTCCGGGAAAATATGAGCTCACCTTCTTCTTGTCGGTTTGTGACAGAATTGTTTGACTGTTCTGCCCGTGAGGGTGAAATTGTTTCCGCACACACATACGCAACCAATATATAAAACCCGCTTCTGTGAAGAAGCGGGTTTTTTCATGAACGAGATTACCGCCCAAGATTCTAGCGATCTTTAATCGCTGCGATCGCGCGTTCCACCAAAACTTTAAGCTCACTGTCGGATGAACTCTGGTATTTAGAGAGCGATTGGAGTGCCCTTTCGGTGCCGATGCTAGCGAGTATAGAGGCAGCAGCTTTCGTGAGTCGGATAGAGGGACCATCTAAGTGGAAGATCATTCTCTTCTCAGCCGAAACCCCGAGTGCAATGTATTGGTCCTTCCAAACTTCCGGTTTTTTGCTCCAGAGAGTGTCGATCAATAGAGGAGCTTTTTCTCCATTTTCTTTGACCAAAAAATCGATGAAAGACCCAGGAACATCGGAATTCGTTCTCATCATTTGCTCAACTTTTTCGCTAACGACATCCACCGCCGTCGGGTTGTCCTTAGCCCAAATCAAGAGAGCTCGTCCTAGGTCCGAAAGAAGCTGAGCATCAGCCTCGTTCCGGATCAGACTAATAAACTCCGCGGTAATCTCTTCGCCGTAACGAAGCTCAACGTTTGGGGGAATCTCAGCTAATTCTCTGACAGCGTCTTTCCTTCTTAGTGGATCCAGTGCTCTGAGTTCATTGAGATTTTCATTGAAGTATGAGGGGTGCTCTGGATTAGAGAGCTTGTTTCTAAGATCATCAGTCAGCTTCGAATCATGCAGAGCGGAAAGCTTTAGTTCAATGAGGCGCAACTCGGGATAAGTTCTCACACGCCCCAACCTCGGATCACAAACATAAACCACCGCATCAAAATCAATCGGAAATCCCGAAATCACGATCAAGCTGTCTTTTCCACTATTGCGGGGATAGCGGCTGATCGCCTCCGTGGGTGGGATTTTGAGCTCAATCTTGAGATATTTCTCGACGTTGTGGAACTGACTGCTGGCAAGATCCTCAATAAAAATCCCCACAAGGTGTTGGGGGGCTAAGCCACCAAACTTATCATCGAGGCTTTCCAACTTGCGCTCAATCACCTTATAGCCAACCAGTTCGCGAATCTGAGCAAGCGGGGGAGCTGCTGACTCATCCAAACCCGGCTCGGGAGCCGGCTCCAGAACAGCCTCAGGCGTCAAATGGACAGGACGAATCAGAATGAGAGCAAAAAGTGCACCTCCGAATGTGAGCAGTAGCAGAAATGCCCTGCCCCTCCAATTCTTGGCACCAAAAAGCATCAAGCCACCTACAACTAAAAAAACAAAGCTCCCGAGGATGTATCGATCTTCCCTGATCATATCCTGAAAAATTCCTCCATCGGAAGTCCCCACAGAAAAGATGAAGGCGTAGAGAAAAAGAAAACTGATCCCGGCGCCTACCGCAATATTTTGTCCAGCCCCAGCCGGCATGATGGCATCTACCTTGGGCTGACCTGCCCCTACCGAACGCTCTTTCTTTTGATGCGATTCCGAGGCTGACTGATCACGCCCCAATCGACTCAAAAAATCATCATCTCGTTTTATATTCTCTCCGGGATAAACCTTGGGTCGCTCAGCAAAAATCGATTCCTCCTTCACCAAGAAACGGTGATCACAGGAACCGCACTCAACCGTCTTGCCGGAAAGATCGTCGTTCACCGTGAACCTCTTGGAACATTTGGGGCATTCAATTTGCAGATTCATGAGAGAGACAGACTATTCGCTAGTTAAGAACATTATTCGCTCTTTTGTCCGCGCTGACAATCAATCCGTTCAAAATTCGGGAAATTCAATCCTCGGATGGATGCTTGATCTTGGCGATTTCTGCCATAATCCGATCTGAAATCGCCTGATAAGCCTCGCGCCCCTTGGCCTTCTTCTCCTCCGGAGTCAAGGTGATCGGATCTCCCACAACGATCGTTACTGGGTAAAATCGCAGGCGCCCACTTCCTCGCGGCAAAGCCTCAAAAGCCCCAAAAATCCGAACCGGCTGGATAATCGCTCGACTTTTGGCCGCGATTAATCCCACTCCAGCCTCGCCTGGCTGCAAGTCACCATCCAAAGTGCGTGACCCTTCCGGAAAAACGACTACCTGTTCACCGCTCTTGAGGATTTTGATAATTTTTTTAAGGCTGCTCATATCTGGAGCCTCCTGGTCAATCGGGATGGCATTCCAGCGTGAGTAAAGCCATTTCGTCACCCCCCTAAAGAGGGTCTTGCGAGCCAAGTAATAAACTGAATCATTATAAGCGATCCCAACTAGCGGCGGATCCAAAAAACTCTCGTGGTTTGAAGCAATCAAGACCGATCCGTCCGTGATCAACTTATCACGGCCTACCACTTGATATCGAAAAAATGCCTTTGCCGCTGCGCGGAAAATGGTGTGCCCAAACCAA
Organism: Akkermansiaceae bacterium; assembly: GCA_029242935.1. GTDB lineage: Bacteria > Verrucomicrobiota > Verrucomicrobiia > Verrucomicrobiales > Akkermansiaceae > SW10. The sequence goes on along the minus strand of JAQWSX010000012.1, from coordinate 17,469 downwards.
TAAGTCGTCTTCATTTTTCAGTCTTCCCAGCCAAGTTTAATGAGTGCTTCACGAGCCGCATCAACCGTATCTTCAATCGTAAGATCCGAGGAATCAATCACGATAGAACCCTCCGCAACTTTAAGTGGTGAAGCCTTCCGCTTGCTGTCTTCCGCATCCCGCTTCGCAACTGCATCGGTCTCTCCTTCCTTTGCACGCCGAGCCGCCCTGACCTCTTCCGACGCACTAATATAGAGTTTGAAAGGAGTGTCCGGGAAGACCACTGAACCAATGTCCCGGCCCTCCATTACCACATCATATTCCCCAAGATAATCGCGCTGCATGGTCACCAGACTGTCACGCACTTCGGGAATCGATGCCACCTTAGAAACATGTTCATTCACTCCAGCACTACGGATCTCTGTCGTAAGCAGACGATCATTGATGGAGATGGTGGAGAGGCTATTTTTAACGTCACAGTCGATTCGCATCCGGGACATCGCCTCTAGCACAGCGGCGGTATTTTTCGGATCGATCCCCTCCTGTAAAACCTGCCAGGTGACCGCGCGATACATGGCACCGGAATTCACCATAACAAGCCCAAGCGATTCAGCGAGACGCTTGGCAACCGTGCTTTTCCCCGAAGCAGCAGGACCATCAATTGCAACGGCGCGATGGGTTTGACTCATGATTGGCAAAACGTTTCAAGGTGTTGAGCAAAAGTCGGATACGAAGTGGCCACGCAAGCCGTATTCGTGATAGTGGTTTGGCCTTCTTCGGCCAAAAGCCCCGCAATCGCAAAGGCCATGGCAATGCGGTGGTCGCCATAACTTTCCAGCTTGGCGCCCTTGAGAGTTCGCCCTCCGGTGATGACCATCCCATCTTCAAATTCTTCAATCTCGCCACCCATCAGGCGAAGATTCCTGATCGTAGTTTCGATACGATCCGTCTCTTTGACCCGGAGCTCGGCAGCATTACGAATTGTCATCACCCCTTCTGCCGAAGCTCCCGCCACCGCTAGAATGGGAACTTCGTCAATAAGGTTGGGCACTTCCTCATTCAAGATCTCGGTGCCTTGTAGCTTGCCTCCCGTGATTTCAATTCGTCCCACCGGTTCACCACCGGCTTCATGCTCAAGCTGAACCTCGATTTTTGCGCCCATTCGGAGCAAAACATCCAGCAATGCGGTGCGGGTTGGATTCAACCCCACATTAGTAATGATCAACTGCGATCCGGGAGCACAAGCAGCTGCCACAATCCAGAAAGCTGCGCTTGAAATATCCCCTGGCACGACTAGGTCACGCGCTTCAACCACTTGGCCGCCATCAATCGAAATGGTGTTACCCTCAGTTTTCACGTTTACCCCGAAGGAATTTAAAAGTCGCTCGGTATGATCTCGGTTCGTCGCCGGTTGAATCACGGTGGTGGTCCCAGACGCGAACAATCCTGCTAACAAAATTGCACTTTTTACCTGGGCACTCGCCATAGGCATTTCATAAGTGATCGGCTTCAACTCTCCGCCCGTGATCTGAAGCGGGGCACAACCGGGCTTCACCCCACGCGTTTCAAACTGCGCTCCCATTTTAGCAAGCGGGGTAATGATGCGGTCCATCGGACGGCCAGAAAGCGATTCGTCACCAATCAAGGTGCTGTCAAATCTCTGCGCGGCCAAGACACCCGCCAAGAGGCGCATTCCGGTTCCGGAATTGCCACAATCGAGCTCGCCGGCAGGAGCCTGCAATTCCCCACCACATCCATGGATGAGAAGATCAACCGGCAAATCGTCGCTCCCTTTTTTCACCTCAAAGCGAACCCCAAGTTGCGCCATCCCGCGAAGGGTATTCACACAATCCTCGCTCGAGAGAAAGTTCTCCACAAAACAGGATCCATTGGACAGGCCCGCAAGAATAGCAGCACGGTGTGAAATACTTTTATCCCCAGGAACCGCGAGCTCGCCAGTGATTGATTTTAGCGGACTAACTTTGATGGTCTCACTCATAAATTTTCGGAGGGATTCTCTTTGCGGACTTTAACTTCCGCAAGATAACTCTGCAGCCCTTTCTTGTCCGATTTGGCGAGGTGATCAAGTATCTCTCGCATCTCATCTTGTGCATCCTGCAGCGCGGCTGTCAGCGCAGCCCGATTCTCCACCATGATTTCTGCCCACATCTCAGGGTCCCCTGACGCCACCCGCGTGGTATCTCGGAACCCTCCGGCCGCCAAAAATTCATCACCGGGAAATCGCAAGGCGGCACCAGCTGTTGCCACCGCCATGGCGTGGGGAAGATGACTGATTCGTGCAACTGCTCGATCGTGATCTTTCGCATTCATGAATGAAGTCACGCATCCCAAGTTTTCCCAAAACCTTGCAACCGCTCGTAACTCCTCGTTCGGCCTCTCTTGATCGTTAGTCAGAGCACAAGCAGCTCCTTTAAAAAGGTCAGCACGCGCCGCTTCAATTCCAGTCTGCTCCGATCCGGCCATCGGATGGCTCCCAACAAACGGGATCCCATGTTCATTTGCGACCTCGTGTGGAAGCCCCTTTACGCTGCCCACATCAGTCACGATCGCCCCTGGTTTCAAATTCCCCTTCATTGACTCAAGCAGTCGCCCCATCACCCCAACCGGAACTGCCAAAATAATAAGATCAGCGTCCTTCACCGCCCACTGCAAATCAGTAGTCGCTTCCAACCCAATCTTTCGGGCGACCTCGACTCGCTCAGAATTCCTTCCCCATAGAATCACCTCGTGCCCTGCACCATAAGCGGCCAGCCCTACCGAGCCCCCAAGAAGGCCTGGACCAAGAATCGCAATTCGGGAAAATGACATGAGATTGGAAAAAAAGAGCCGGATTTCCTTTTGGAAATCCGGCGTCGGGAAACTCAGATGCCCACTTTAGGGGACTCGGAACTTGTGATCAGGATCTCCATCGTTTGGGTCGCGAATGAGCGTTCCGCTCGGGATTCCACGCACATCAACAGCCTTGTTGGTCCACGGGTTAAAAACATATCCGGGCTTGGTAACGATCGCACGGGCTGTGCGATACTTACTGGTTCGCGTAATGGGCTCGCGCGGGATCGGCTGAATCACATCAGTCGTCCCAGAACCGGGATCAATTCCATTGACTTGCTGCTCGTTTTGTAGCTTCTCGCGACGCGCCTTGGCTTCAGCATTGGCCCTATCGCGTGCTTCTTTGAGCTGAACCTCAGTTTCAGATTGCCCAAGTGTATTTGGAAACAGAGGATTCACCGCTCGGGCAACTGGAAGATTTTTAGGAGTAGGAGATGCTGGGGAACGCTTCAGCATCGAACAGCTGAAACAGAGCAAGCTGCAAAGAAGAAGCATGAGGTTGTGTTTCAGAGAAAACATGGCTTTTAAAATAATAGGGGTTGGGGATAGTGCGTCATCGCACTGCGACAATCCCCTTCATCGCGATCTTTGACCAACTTGTCAAGTCACCACCCGAAGCGAAATGACTGAAATGGAAGACCTCACACTACAAGAATCGGACGATTCCGACTTGATCCACCGACTCAACAAGCTGCTCTCGGGCCCCAGTTGCGAGGAATTCTCTCCTCTCGCTCTCGACATTTTCAAATTCCAATTCGACCGCAACCGCCCCTACGCAGCCTTCGCGCGGTCACTAGAAAAAACTCCCGAAACTGTCTCCCGTTGGCAGGAAATCCCCGCAGTCCCCACCGCCGCCTTCAAACTCTCCGATTTCCCCCTGACCTGCGGCCGAGAAATCCTAACCACCTTTTCCACCTCCGGCACGACCACCGAAACCAAAGGCTCACACCATTTCCCCTTCACCCATCTTTACGAAAAAGCCATTTCCCACGGCTGGCCACTCCCAAAACTCCCCACCTTTTTCCTCGCTTCTTCCGCTCTCGAATCTCCCCAATCATCTCTCAGCCACATGTTTGGCCATCTCAATGATGGCAACGACTCCCGCTTCCTCCTGAAGAATTCCAAATTTCGTCTTGGTCGACTTTTCCTCCACCTCGCTTCTGGACAGCCTCTCATCCTCATGGGCACCGCCCTCGCCTTTCGTCACCTCATGGAGGTTCATGGCTCGATTCCCCTTCCCCCCGGTTCCCACCTTCTCGAAACCGGAGGATACAAAGGCACTTCTATCGCCCTTTCCAAGCCAGAATTTTACCATCATCTCTCCGAATTTTTCAAGCTTACGCCCGACCATCTTCATAACGAATACGGCATGACCGAGCTCTCCAGCCAAGCTTACGCCACCGGCCCTAACGGGCCGCATCGTTTTCCCCACTGGTGCCGCCACCTCATCCTAGATCCCGAAACGGAACGTGAAGTCGCGCCCGGTGAAACGGGCTACCTCGTCATCCACGATCTCGCCAACCTCCACAGCGTTTGCGGGATCCGGACTCAAGATTTCGCGACGCGCCACGAAGACAATTCCTTCACTCTCATTGGCCGCGACCCCGGAGCTCTCCCACGAGGTTGCTCCCGAACCATCGACCAAGCCCTCTCGTCATGACTCTCAGCGAACGCATCGACCTCATTCTGGCTTCCAGCGAGCAACTTGAGCCTTTCACGGGGAACCTCACGCGCAAACTTCTCGAGGAAACCTTCTTACGTGAAGCCTCCAGCGCCAAGGTCCAGCTTCCCAAAACCATCGTCCACATTGTCAGTGGCAACACTCCGCACGCCGCCTTACAAACCCTCCTCAATGGAGTTCTCCTCGGCGCTCAAAACCTCCTCAAACTTCCCTCGCAAGCCCTCCTAGATTTGGAAGTCCCAAATCCACTTCAACCTTTCGTCGAAGTCTCCCGCGAACTGCCCGACCACTGGATTCCCCAAGCCGATGCCATGGTCGTTTTTGGCTCCGATAATACGATCCGCCATTTCCAAAACCTCTGCCCACTAGAAATTCCCTTTGTCGGCCACGGCCACCGTGTCGGCATTGCCATCATTGATGAGCCAACGCCCAAAGCTGCCCAACTCGCCGCACGCGACATCGGCCTCTTCAACCAATCTGGCTGCCTCTCCCTCCAAACCATTTACCTCAAAGATCCCTGCGCCTTCGGAACACTCCTCGCCGAAGCCATGACCAATTTCGAAAAACAAGATCCCCGCGGTCCACTCTCTCTTTCCGAAGCGGGTGCCATCACCAACCTCCGCGAAGAAACCCGCTACCTTATGGCGCAGGATCCCAAATCTCACGCCCTCTGGCACAGCCCCGGCTCTACCGCCTGGACCATTATCTTTGAGAATGATTCACGCCTCGCCCTTTCTCCCGGTAACCGGACAATATTCCTGCGCCCCATGCCGGATGATTTTTCCAATCTCACTCACCTCTCGGGCATCGCTCTTCATCCTTATGAAGAGCGCCCCAACCTTCCTTCCCCTAGAATTTTCCCTCTCGGCGAAGCTCAATCCCCACCGGCCCTTTGGCCCCATGACGGCATTCTTCCATTGGCTTCACTCGTGAGGCACCACGCATAAGGAGCGCGATTACTTCTGCGACAACTTTCGACTCGTTGAAGTTCACTTCTTCACCAGCGATTCGAGATAATCTAACAAGCTGGCGGCTTCATGAACTGTAAATCCAGAAAGTAATCCCGGAGGCATCAGAGAGGTCGGCAAAGTAGAGCGCTCCTTAATTGCGCTCTTCTTGAAAGTGTGCTCAGCACTGCTGATGTCGCGAATGCTTACGCTAGCTCCCGCTTCGTCGGTGACAAATCCCACGAAAGACTTGCCATCCTTCAAGCTAAACACATTGGTCGCAAATCCCTGTGCAATCGTCTTATTCGGAACAAGGATTGCTTCGACGAGTTCATTGCGCCGATAAGTCTCGGCGATATTACCAAGGTAAGGCCCTTTTTGCTTCTCACCCTGCGATACGGTGTGACACGCATTGCAGGTTGCTCGAGCGAAAATGGCCTGACCTAGGGCCACTTCCCCTTTGTGAGCCGTCACCTTTTTCAAGGCTTCCTCTGGTTTTAGGGTGGCAATCTTTGGAGTTTTATCCGCTCCAGGAGCCTGAATTTTAAGTCGACCTGCGGCATCTTTTGCGGCTTTCGCCACCGCTTGATCAGGATCACTGAAAGCAATACGGATCCGATCATTGATCACAGGATTCCGCAAATCGCGTGCCGCATTGATGAAGGCAATCTTCTGCTTAGGGTCAGACCATCCTTTATCGATCGCCTTGAGCGACATTTCACGTGACTCGGGAGATCCGCCCTTGCGGGAAGCCAAAGTCACCACCGCCATCGCCGCATATTTCCCTGCAGGACTGCCAAGCATCTCCGCCGCCATCTTCTCAAGTGCGAGGTGGTGGTTCTCCAACTTGGCAGCTTTGAAAAAATGGCTTTTGGCAGCCGTTTGCTGCTTACCCGCACCCTTAGTTTTGTCCAATTGTGCCAAAGCTTTGAGAACCGCGGGAAGAGATGATTTATCATCGGAATTCACGAGAATCTTTACCGCATCAGCAAGAGCATCAGCTGGAGTTTTAGGATCATTGGCACCCTTCACAACCAAAGGAATAGCCTTGGCCGATACCGCTCCACTGGCCGCGATTTGCTTAATGGCCACCGGGATCAACTTGTCGTCCTTGAGCGCGAGATCGATAATGCGGTCCAAAGCGTCATTCGCCGGAATGCGATTCTTGTTCAGTTTGGTGATGATAAAGGCCGCTTCCTCGGCGGGAGCATCTTTCAGGATCGCTTTGAGATTTTCTAAAATCCGGCCCGACTCTTCCCAAGTCGCTAGCTCGTAATAAGGCCCGCGTGTATCAGGGCGAGTGCCCCATGAATCGCCCTTCCACTCAGCTTCTTTGTGATAAAGCCGAGCGAGGGTAGAGAGAAGCGGTCGGCGCTTTTCAGGAATATTCTCAGACTTCAAACGCCCTAGCAAACCCTCCACAACCTCCTTCTTGTGCATCCGCATCAGTGCCCATGCAGCCGCTTTCCGAGTTTCGGTGTCATCGGAGTTGACCTTGGAAAAGGCCGCTTCGTGCGCCGACATTTTCGCCAAAGCACGATAGGCCGTATGGCGGATGACGGGATCCGTAGAGGAAAGATACTTTGAGATAAAAACAGCCGCTTTAGGGGATACCTGTTTCTCGTTGAGCTTAGAAAGCGCAAAGATTGCCTCAACAATTTCTCGTGGATTACTTCCTTCAGGAATTTTCGTGAAAACGTCCAAGGCACCATCAACGCTAATCGGATGAGTCACCTCTCCATAAGCCCTAATTAAAAACGGCTGAATTTCTGGAAGAGTTCGTCCAGCAACCAATGCCATCAGCGCTCCCGACTCAGGTGATCTCAACGACATTGTAAAGATAGCCGCAATCCGAGCGGAAAGTGCTTTATCGGTATTACAACTTAGTTTTACCAAAGACTCAGTCAGTTCGATGCTGTCCGCACGCCCCAAAAGGGTCCGCTGCGCCGCCAAAGTCCGAATATGCGACGGCGAATCGAGAGCCTTCACCAAGGCCTCATCGCTCATCTTCTCAAAATCAGGAAGCGGCTTCGGGGTGTAACCCTTAGGAGTCACGCGGACGATGTATCCTTGATCTGGGCCAGCCCAATTGAAGGTCGCGGGGCCTTTCCACGCTGCTTGATAGACCGCAGACATCCCATCGACATCAGCATCGGTGGGACGGCTCACTTTAATAAATTTTTGCGGGGCCGCGGCTTCTTTAAAGGTCGCACCTAGCGGCTCAACGGTGTGACGAAAGAGCCCCGCTCGACCCCAATCGCAAGTGAAGGGAGCTTTGTTCCATTCATCAGGAAAACCCGGCTCATGAATATAGACACCCCCACACCCGGAACCACCACCGTAGTCGGCGAGGGGATGAATATGCTCCTTTTCGAAGTTCTTATAGAGTCGTGGGTAACCGTGATCAGAAAGCGGGGTAAAGTGATGAAAGCGCACATCCCAGCCGCCACCATCGTTGGTGTTATCGCGGGCAAACATGTCGAGAGTAGGCGATATCGGAGTGGCTAGAATGTTGCGAGTCCCTGTGGAGAATAACTCAAGATTGGAGCCGTCGGGCCGGAACCGAATGACACCACCGCCACGATGTTGCAAGGTCCGCCCATCAGTGCCGGTCGCCTTCATGAAGCCAAAGTCACCACCCGCAATATAGATCCACCCGTCGATACCCATCGTAATATCATTCGTGGTATGATCGGCAGGACGGTCTTTGAATCCGAAAGCGATGTCGGAAATGAGCCGCTTCGATTGCTCAGCCACTCCATCATGATCGCGATCGAAAAAGACTGAGATATGCGGCGGGTGCAGAAGGTAAAGTCGATCGTGATCCCAAATTAATCCGCGCGGTGAATCGATATCGCGAACAAACTCAGTAACCTCATCAGCGCGGCCATCCTTGTCAGTATCACGAAGTCGCAAAACACGGCCACGGTTTGGCTGGCGGCCCAGCGAGCCATTGCCATCGGACGAAACATAAAGATCACCGCCAGGCGAGGCTGCGACATAAACGGGGTAGTTCGCCGAATGCCAAGAAGCGAAAAGGGTCTTTTCGAATCCTTCGGGAATCTCGCAATCCTTCAAGATCGCGGCTTCCTCTTCAGGACTTAGCTTCGCAATTTGGGGTTTGATGTTGCCGGACTTCTCAAAGCCCTTGCCGGACGCGCCTTTGGTCTGATTGATCTCCTTTTTATCCAGAATGGGGAAGAGCTTGAGTTTCCCCTTCGGTCCTTTTAGACGAATTTCCCAAAGAGCGGGCCACTTGCCGGTCTCCTGACCAAGAGTCGTCACACGGAGGAATTTGATATTTTGAGCATTGAAGTTGTCCTTGGTATCCGACTTCCGCTGATTCTTTGAACCATCATGAGCGATCTCCCAATTTTTTCCATCGCGCGAGGTTTCGATTTTATAGTGATACCATTCTGTCCGTTGCTCCCAGAGGATTTCGGCTGAGGTCACCGTGGCGGGCTTTTCAAATTCGAGCTGTAACCAAGCCGGATGAGAAGCCCCATTGGCGGTCCAGCGAGTTGCCACATTGCCATCAATAGCCCTCCAAGGATAGTGACTATCGCTAACTTGGACCGACGAAGCGGTCAATTTCACCTTCACCGCATCTTTGGAAGGTTTACCAAAAAGCGATTCCACTTTTTCTTCCTTTGCTCCCATCTCGGTGATGAGGTTGGATCCCGTATAGGGTTTAAGATAATCATCGTTCAACTTCCCGGCAGCCCAGAGTAATCCGCGGGTGACCAAATCAAGGTAGCGAGGATCTTCAACCGTATAAGTATTGTGCCCTACGGTAGTTGAGAAACTCGGCGCGCCCTGTTTGGTATTGGTCCATGCCACAACCGCTGAATTTTCACGGTCACCCACTTTCTGAGTCGCAAGAGCGAGCGGCTCAGCATCAAAAATCTCGCGATTGTTATAAAGCTCCTCATTTTTAGTGACCCAATTCTCCAGCGTCTTAGTGATAGGATGATCGGGATTCGTATAAGTGATTTCGAGAGGCTTCTGCGGACCGTGTCCGGTGGAGTGCAGACCGAGGTGCTTAGCCCACTTGTCAGTGCCATTGCGGAAGGAATGCATCGCGCAGTGGAGATGCACCGCAGGAATGGTTTTGTGAACTTCGAGGATGTTCTCCATTACCTTGAGATCCTTATTATTGGCGGCGCATTCATCGTGAATGATGATGTCATAACCTTTCGCCCAATCCGGATCATCGTAGAGTGGCAGTGGCGGATTTGTGGTCCTGTCACGCGTCCACATGACATCAACACGGACATTCGCACGCTCTTGGATTCCTTTGTAGAGAACCTCATGCTGCTTCACATAATCGTGGCAGCAACCACCGGCAATCAAGAGGGCCTTGAGCGGGCGAGTGGGTTCCGGCGAAGAGAATTTCTTCTCCTGCCCGTTGGCGAGGAAAAGAGAACCAAGAGCCGCAACGGCGAGGAAAAGTGGCAGAAGGCGCTTCATGAGTTGGCTTTATTCGTGCCAAACCAGCCAATTCTTTCAGTCCAACACGTTCCCTGCCTAATTCTCAAGCACCCGGAAACGCAGGAATTACTTCGTGACATCAGAAACCGGAATGAGAATCCGAAAGGTGCGTCTCACGCTGCCATTTCTTGACGTATCATTTCCCCCGCGACCGAGCCGAGAAAATGACTTCCGCCAAGCTGACGCTAAATATTTGCATCAGTAAATCGACGATTTATTTTAGATCACACAGCTAAACCGATCTGGTCTGCACTCAATCCTCGCGGATCCGACTGAGAACTGCTAGACTGATTGAACCGATGAAACACCCCTCCTGCCAAATCCCCTTCCTATTGATCCTAGCCTCGCTGCCTGGATTCATTAACGCTCAGACCACACTAGTGAACTGGGATCAAAGCTGGAATTTCTTTCACCCAACTGCTGGAACTCTCCCCCCCGGCTCGGGGTTAACAATCCCGCATCCCGAGGGATCCACTCCTTGGTTCGCCTCCGAATCAGATTTCAATGCGACCTACTCCGGTCCTTCCTTTACAGCAAGTGGCCTCGGCTTTGAATCAGGATCCGGTCAGGGACCTCTCGGATACGGCTCCATCAAATACACCACAGATACGGTGGATCCCGAGTTCCAAGCCATCGCTACAATTCTCTCCACCCCTACAAGCGGAGACCGTTTGACAGCCTACTTCCGCACGACTTTTACCGTGCCTGACAATGGCAGTTTCTATGTCACCCCTTCCATTCGCTATCTGCTCGATGACGGAGGTTTCATCTACCTCGATGGCGAGCTAATCTTGGAAGTCAACGTGGCCCAAGGTGCGCTCGATAATTTTGGCACCCAAGCCTCAGGAACCGGCAACACTGAAACGGTCATTCGCACCGCCGAACTCTCGCTCCCCGTGGGAGCCCGCACCGGTGGGAATTTAGAGGTGAATCCGGCAGTAGGCGCCAATGCCACCTTAATGAGCAGTATCAACCGACTCGCTCCCGGTGAGCACACCCTCGCAGTCTCCGCTCACAACAACAACTCTACCAGTTCTGACCTCGCTCTCGCAGTTCAATTTGTATCCGTAGTCGCAGACTGCCTGATCACCGGCTCCGCCGCGACATCCACTCGCAATCACAATAACACTCCGAAAGACCCCGACGATGACACCATTTCGGTGGATCTCACCATCGTCCCCGAAGGAGTCTCCGCCGCAACTTGGCTAATCGCCGGCCCGGCTGGAAGCTCCTTGGTAGGAACCACTGGTGCCTACAACACCCCAGTCACTCTTCAAAATATTCCCATCTCTGAGTTTACCTCGGGAAGCCTCATTGTCGAAATCGCTGACTCCGCCAATGCAGGCTGCTCCACCACGATTGAAATTTTACCCCAACGCATTATTGGCCTCGATAGCATCAACGACTCTCCCCTTGTCACCACCGGAGACCTCGCCGCTTCGGGTTGGATCTTCGACGAATTGGCTCGGACCATCACCCTCAGCAACCCAGAAGGAAGCGCTTCTCTTTACTCCATCACTTCGTCGGAGATCAATCTCACCGAGCAACCCGATATCCGCTTCACCGGAACTCTCACCGTGATCGACAGCTCAACCGGCACTGAAGTCGCAGACCAATTCAACGCATTCCTCATTCTCGATGGCGATACCAACAACCCCGTCAGCTTGATCGATCGCCACGATATCATCACCCGGGACGGCCTTTTGACAGATGCGGAACTAGCCCCCGGAAAAGGCACTTTCGTTCGCACACTCGATACCTTCATTCCAGCATCCGCCAACTCTGCTCGCTTTGTAATTGAGGCTATCAATAACTCAAAAAACGAAAACTTCGTCGTGAGCGGGCTAGGATTTTCCACCGCCGCACCCGCCTTGGAAGCCTACGCACTCCCACCTGTTTACGACAACAATAACACCGACGATCCCAGCGATGACATCTTCACCTCCGACTTCGTCATCACCTCCGCCAACCTTGGAGCCAGCACCGGATGGACCAGCAATGAGACCCCCACTTCCGGACTCTACACCGATGCCAACCCCGTGACCTTCGGACCTTTCCGCCCTTTCCGAACTCCCATCACGGTCACGGTGACTGATGATCTTGACCCGACCAAGGCCGTGAGCATTCCACTGACTCTGGCAGATCCCACCCTCACCATCTCGGCACCAACCAACATCACCCGCGTTGAAAATGGACCAGGCTTTGATGATGACACCTTCACCTTCGACCTTGAAATCCTCGGAACGAACGGAGGACCAGGCTGGAAAATCAATTCCAATGCCATTTCTCCAAACTCCGGAGATTTTGGAATCACAACCTTGACCCTTGCAGCCCCTCTCGTTCAGGGAACATTCGCCTTCGAAATCGTGGACCGCAGCTACCGCAACGTTTCTCAGCCCGCAACGATCAAGGTTCCCGGTCGCTATCTCATCGGACAAAGCGACCTTTCCGGAAACCTTGAGAACATTGCCACCAGCCTTGTGATTACCCCTTCGGCAGCTTGGGTCAACGATGCCGCCAACCGCACCCTGACCCTCGCAAACAATTCTGCCACGGTTCATGATGTTGTTTCAGAAATCATCGATCTCAGCGCCCAGGACACCGTCTACTTCTCAGCTGTCATGCGAGCCTCCGAGGCCAGCACGACCTCAAACTTCGAGACCAGTGACCGCTTCCGTGCCGAACTCTATTATCGAATCGATGACACCATCTTCATCGTCAATCTTGTTGCTCCCTATGACACCGGAGACGGCGGTTCCGCTACCACCGGAACGACCAACGGCACCAATGGTCCAGCCGACGGATTTATCAACGGCTACAGCGGGACTTCGGGCGCCGATCTCCAGACCGATGCCGTTTACGCAAGTAATGCGGAAGACTACGACGCCAATCGCACTCGTGACGAATTTAACCGTAACGGAGCCAATGCTGCGGCCACCTTCTCCGCGACCTTCCCGCTGACTGCGGAAATCCCGGCAGCAGCCGAAGAGGCCTTCATCGTGATTAGCGGTCAGCGTGTTGGGGGCAATGAGGATTTTGTGGTCAGTGATCTTCTTTTCTCAACCAAGCCTTTCTCGCTAGATGATGATGACGACGGCATTCCCACCAAATATGAAATTACAAACGGTCTAAATCCCAACGACCCATCTGATCGGAATACAGATCTCGATAAGGACGGTCAGTCCAACTACGCCGAGTTCCTCGCCGGCACCGCGGCCAACGATGCAAATTCAAATCTCCGCATCACTAGCTACACCATCGATGGCAAAACCGTCAGCGCCTTCTGGACCAGCGTGCCCGGCAAGACTTACCGAATCGAATTCAGCACCAACCTCATCACCTGGAACGACCTTGGATTCGATTTCTCGGCAGCCAATGCTCCCATGACCGTAACCGGCTCCGGAGACTTTGATCTCAACGGGGTCGGCACCCCGACGGAAGCTTATTTCCGCGTCGTCGTTGCCGAGTAAACGACTCCTTACTTACAGCAAAAACGGCGTCTCTCGATTCAAGGACCGCTCTTTTTAGAAAAATGAAGCAACCGCTACTTGATCGTCTTTATCTCAAGCTTGCGATACCAAACCTTATCGTTGTGGTCCTGCAAAAAGATCCGACCACTTTTATTGTGTGCGAAATTTTTCCTGCCCTTAAACTTTGACTGCTTGTGGGCTTCTTTCCAGCGGTCGCTACCCACGACGATATCCACAACCAGCTCGCCATTTAGATAGTGCTGAAGATGCTTCCCCTTAACGACTACCCGTGAGGAATTCCACTCACCCACTGGATGCAGCTTCTTTTTGTCATTCGGGGCCAGAAGGTCATAGAGCGACGACGCCTGGCGCTTCTTGCTCCCCGCACCATCCGGATGGGAATCATCAAGCACCTGATACTCCGGCCCCAGATTTGTCGAACCATAGTTCGTAACACGATACTTCACCCCGCTATTCCCCTTGGAAGAAATCTTCCACTCCCAGCGAAACTCAAAGTCGGCATATTCCTTCGCCGTGTAGAGATCTCCTCCCTCCGCTTTCCGATACAATACCCCCCCTTTTGCGATCCAGCCTCCCTCTTTGACTTCTCCACCTTTGGAGTTGGTCCAGCCTTTGAGAGTCTCTCCGTCAAAAATCGAAACCCATCCCTCTTCAGCTTGAGAAGCGGTGGCTAAGACCGAAAAAGCGACTGTGTATGCTAGTATTTTCATCGTGCGATTCAAAACGGTCTAAAACACCCTAAAATTTCACCCATTCCTGAACTTGCGCATCAGAAAATCGAGACGAGCTGTTAGAAATGACAAAAGCTGTCCTCACCTCCCTCATCCTTGGAATACCCATTCTTTCCGCCGCTGACTGGACCCAGTGGCGTGGCCCGACCCGAGACGGGAAAACCTCCAAAAACTCCGCTCCTTGGCCCAAATCACTCTCCAACGAAAACCTAAAACTCGTTTGGTCCGTCGATCTTGCCGAAGGCTACTCCAGCCCCATCGTCGCTGGTTCCAAGGTTTTCACTGTTGAAACCAAGGACAAAAAAGCCGAAGTGGTTCGTGCTTTTGATCGGAAAACCGGAAAAGAAATCTGGGCCAACGACTGGGCAGGCGCAATGCGAGTTCCGTTTTATGCTGCAAAGAATGGCTCCTGGGTTCGCTCTACCCCTGCCACTGACGGCAAAACCCTCTTCGTCGGAGGAATGCGTGATGTCCTCGTCGCGATTGACGTCGAAACCGGAAAAGAAAAATGGCGCCGTGACTATCCGTCCGAGGAAAAAACTCCACTCCCCTCTTTCGGATTCGTCTCCTCGCCCCTACTCGATAATGAACACATCTACGTGCAAGTGGGCACCGCGATGCGCAAAATCAAAAAGAGCGATGGCAAGACCGTTTGGCAATCCCTTGCCGACGAACGCGCCATGTTCGGCAGCGCTTTCTCCTCACCCTTCCGCGCCACCATTCAGGGGGTTGATCAAATCCTTGTGCAAACCCGAAGCACCCTCGGCGGGATTCTTCCTTCAAATGGAAAAGCGGTTTGGACCACACCTGTGAAGGCCTTCCGTGGTATGAACATTCTCCCACCAACCCCCGTGGGCGACAAAATTTTCACCGCAACCTATGGCGGAGGTTCATTTCTCTACGATATTGCTAAGAAAGACAAGTTCCTCGCCGCAACCCAACTCTGGAACGACTCAAAGCGCGAAGGCTACATGTCCTCACCTGTTGTCATTGGTGGGAAAATCCACCTCCACGGTCGCGACAAACGCTTCCACTGCATCGACCCTGAAAGCGGTAAAACCCTCTGGAGCTCAGATGATAAATTTGGCGAATACTGCTCCATGGTCACCCAAGGGAACCGCATCCTCGCCCTCGATCAACGCGGCATCCTTCTCCACATCGATGCCAACCCCAATAGCTTCGACCTCCTCTCGGAAGTGAAGTTAGAAACGCCCTCGACCTGGGCTCACCTCGCGGTCTGCGGCGACGAACTCTACGTCCGCCACCTCAAAGGCCTTAATGTCTATCGTTGGAAGTAAAACTTACTTCGGCAGATTGAATGCCGGCTTGCGAACCGACTCGGTCTCAACATCGGTCTCGCCAAGGATATAGCGGAATCCTTCCACCCACATCTTGAGGATTTCGGGATTGTAAAAGACTTCTTTGTTGTGACCAAAGGCGCTCACAAAAACGCGTCCCTCACCATATTTTTTTACCCATGCGAGAGCGTAATCATTGTCCTCACGGGGCCCCTTCCTCTTGCCATTAACTTCACTCTTCATATCTAACGCCATCAAGACGCGCTGATCGCCACGGTCAAAGTCGTTATAAACATAGAGCTCGTCCTTTAACTTAAATCCTTTCCCGCCGTGAACATCCTGCACGATGGGATGCTTCGGATCCTCGTTGGAAATGTCCCACGTTCCACCTGCTCCCCAAGGATGGCCCCGGAAGTTACCACCAATCATATCGATATACTCAGGCCACCCTCCATCAGTCGCTGAGTGGATCGCAAAAATCCCTCCGCCATTTTTAACGTAAGCAATCAGAGACTTACGAAGTGCCTCATCCTTCATTCCCTTCTGGATGTGGGTATTGTTGTTAAAGCAAATCGCATCAAACTTCTTGATGTTTTCCGGCGCAAAATTCGAGAGGTCATCTGAAAACGTCACTTCAAAAAGCCCCGTCTCCTCACCCATGACCCGAAGCATCGTTTCTCCAATCTCAATCGAATTATGCCGAAAGCCATAAGGCTTAGAGAAACAGAGGATTTGATGCTTATCTTTCGATTGTTCAACCTTGGGTAAATTGGCCTGAACCAAATCCGCCTCTGACATTGACTTCACTTTGGCGGCATAAACGCCAAAACCAAGAATCGGCAGTAGAGCTAGAAAAAGAGATTTTTTCATAAGACAGAATTACCCTACATCCCACAACTTTCTTTCGTCGTGGGATCTGGGCTCAACCTATGGTCGCCAAGAATGACCGCGTCCAGACACTCCATGCGGCTGCGACATCTGGGTATTTTGGGTCTCACATGCTAGAATTCCTCACCAAAATCCGGGATCGACAGGTTTAGGGTTTCAGATTCTCCGGTTTCCCGTTTAAACAAAGCCCGTGCCAGTTTCAGACTACATCGTCACCATCGGACTTGAAGTCCATTGCCAGATTAAAACGAACACAAAAATGTTCTGCGGATGCGAAACCTCCTTCGCCGACGAACCAAATACTCACACGTGCCCGACCTGCCTTGGCCTGCCCGGCGCCCTCCCGGTGCTTAACGAATTTGCCATTGAGCGGACGATCCTTTCCGGCATGCTTCTCGGTTGCTCCACCCCGCCCACCGTGGTTTGGGATCGCAAGAACTACTTCTACCCGGACATGCCCAAGGATTACCAGATCACCCAGATGGATCTGCCCCTCTGCCTCGGCGGCGGCGTCCCACTCTACGATCATAACTACCCCAAGGATGCCCAGAAAAAGATCAAGCACCCTGGCAAGGTCGTTGAACTCAATCGCATCCACCTTGAGGAGGACGTCGCCAAATCGACCCACCTCGCCAAAACCACTCTCATCGACTTTAATCGCGCCGGCACACCTCTCATGGAAATCGTCACCGAGCCTGATATCGAGTCTGCCGAAGAAACCTTCGCCTACTTAAAGTCGCTCCAGCAGATCCTCATCGCCGGAGGAATCTCGGACGCCGACATGGACAAGGGGCAGATGCGTTGCGACGTAAACATCTCCGTTCGTAAAAACGAAAGTGATCCCTTGGGCACCAAGATCGAGCTCAAGAATATGAACTCCACCTCCGCCGTGCGACGTGCCATTCATTACGAGGTTGCTCGCCAGTGCGAAGCGCTCGACAATGGGGAATCGCTTGTCCAAGCCACTTGGCGGTGGGACGAGGACCTTGGCGAAACCCAAGAAATGCGAACCAAGGAAGATGCTCACGACTATCGATACTTCCCCGACCCCGATCTCCTTCCGGTTAAAACAGCCGCCTACATCGAGAAAGTCCGCCCTCTGGTCCCCGAACT
>JAQWSX010000184.1 GCA_029242935.1 Akkermansiaceae bacterium | reverse complement strand
CGACCTGGATGTTCCCAAAAAAAGAGGATTAGATTCTTTAGCTTTTAGATTTGATTCCCCTGGCCGCAAAACCGGTTTTTTTTTGGCGGTTTGTCCACCCAACCAACGAACCACCCGCCACCCAACAAAACCCTATATATATATATATATACCCCCTATTCCCCCTATTCTCTATTATTTATACTCTATATCTATTTTACCCCTATATACCTTGGTAGGGTGGACAGATAGCCAGAATAAACTAAAGGAAAGCGACTTAGCTTGTCCACCCACCCAAAAACCACGGTGGACACTCGTTGGACAAATCGCCACTCGTTGGACAAATTGGCCAAGGAACTGACCACCCAAAGACAACCCGCGGCCGCTCGTTGGACAAGATTTTGCAGTAGCAGAATCCGCGCAAAAATGGCCAAAATCGGGACAATTAAGAGAGCACGAACCGCCAGGTCGGAGACCTGAATCTCAAAAGCAATTATAAGCAACTCAGGCCCAAAATTCCGCATTGCTTACCACAGGAAAACAGAAAACCAAAAAATCCCGATCACTTCTCCGTTTATAATGCGAGACCCCACCTCAGGCGGTCATTTTAGAGTCTGAAAGCTTACTTTTTCGCCAATATCCACCGCGAGAATGCTCCTACTAGCGACAGCTAGCACAAATCAGACAACCTATTAGAAATCCAGGCGGGCCGCCTCACGCAGCGAATGAGCTCGACGAACGTGGGTATAAGTTTTCAGGAGAAGCACCCCGCCGTCTTTGTGCCCCATCCAATCCGCCACGGTCGCCACGTCGACCCCGGCTTCCATGCAAGAGGTCGCGAAGAAATGGCGCAAGGTGTAAGGTGTGACCGCATCCATCTCTAAGCGTTCGCAAGCGTTATGAAGAGCCCTGGTCGTTGACTTAATGTGGAACAGCTTCCCGGTCCGTTGCTCGAACCCCTCCCGCTCGATGACTTGCCGGAGTGCCTTATTGATAGGAACCAATCTTTCCTCGTGGTTCTTTGTTCCATCTTCTCCCCCTCGAATCACCAGCCAATCTCCATCGATGTCCTCGGCCCTGATCGCTGCCACCTCGGCCGGTCGGGCTCCACAATAAGCCGCAAACTCCACCATCGCAGCACACTCGAGCGAATGACGCTTGCCCTGTTCGCGGATGGTTTGGGAGAGCTTTCGAATCTCCTGGGCTCCAGGAATCTTTCGAACGGTCCGCCGGACTGGCTTTCTCTTAAGCTTTCTGGCGGGGTTATCAGTCCGCCCGGTCTCCTCCATTGCTAGGACAATGACGGCATGGAAGACCCGATAGCGAGCGTTTGCGGTGACCGGAGCCACATTCTCATTCAGATCTCGCCACCATTCCGCACACTCCTTTTGACCTAATCGAGCAAAAGGAACCGACATGATTGGAGCATTCTCAATGCCTTTGATCTTTTTTTCGTAATCGTATTTTGTGCTTGGCTTGATGTTTGGGCGGTCTTGCTCGCGACGTAGCCACTCCGCCGCCCAATCGCCGAGCGTAACCAATGACGAATTTTGATCGCTATCCTTACGACCCTCGTAACGAGCTCGAGCGGCCTCGATGCTTCGCCAAAGTTTTGACTTAGCGACCGACTTCGATTTGGTCTTTAAGCTCCCTTTTCTGGGCACCCCTTTGATTTTGACTAGCCAATAGTAAACCCCATGTGTAGACCGATACAGATTCGTGATGCCAGTCGCCTTTAGTTCCACCCCCTTCGAATACGCCAACCAGGATAGCCTGGCGAGCTTGCTTTCGAAACGGGTTACCAACCAGGGTTACCAACTAGGGTTTTTGACCAAAATTTGGACAAAGACAAATCGGCACAACTTGCTTATAATAAAGACTTTACGAAAAAGACGGGGCTGTAGCTCAGCGGTTAGAGCAGGGGACTCATAATCCCTTGGTCGTGGGTTCGAACCCCACCGGCCCTACTTTTTACGATCTAAGGCTGGCCAAGATAGATCAGTCCTGAACCCGCGTCTAAAAGCGCCTGACCCTTTGTTAGGAAATCCATCCCAAGGATTCCGTCCACAGGCCGACCGGTCGAGTCCCGGAAATATTTACGGACTGTCCCAAGAGGAGCGACCGAAACGTCGAACATAGCCACGTTAACTTGTCCAAAGATCAAATTTTGCAACCTCGCATGTCGCAATGGAATACGATCACCCGAAGCATCGATCATATGTGAATTAGTGGTACGGCTTTGGAAATTAAAGCGATCAAAACTTTCCGCGGCCATAACGGAAACTTCAGCTCCGGTATCGACCACCCATGAAACAGGAACATCTTGCAAGGTTCCGATTAGGATTAAGTGCGGTAATCGTCCGGCCGTTCCCAACCTGAAAATCTGTTTGCCCAGATCTGATCGCGCCCCAAGAGGTAAAGGACCCATTCGATGCGGTCGCGACAACCCCGACCCCGGAACCCACATTTGGCCTGACGGTATATCGACCAAAGCACCAGTTGCTGCTAAGGCATCTAATCCAATTTGACCAGCATAGCTGCTTGTCGAAGTCTTACGTTCAGGACTCGGAGCAATCGTAAACGGGAATCGATCTGCCCTCATCCCACCGATTTCGAGAGTTCCATATCCCCTTCCACTGGAAACTTCACGTCCCAGCGCACCGCGAGTAATCACCCGAACCGAGCGGTCTTCAATCACTCCAGCTGAAGTTGCTAATTTCTTATCTAGATCGGTGCTATTTGCACCCGAGTCGATTAAAAACCGCATTGGCTTTCCATTGACATTAAATACCCCAGAAAAACGGGTGTCTCCACTGAGCTTTTGAAGTGGGACCGTATGATAACCCAACTTAGAAAGCGTTACCGCCCTCGATCTCGAGAAGCCGGGAACGCTCGAACACTGAGTTAGGCACAAGCAAGCTAGGAAAGAGGCTATAAAATTGGCAGCGATCTTAGTCATATTTTGTTCCAATCGAGATCATAAGCCTCACATACGGGCTGCAAACAGTCTTTTCCTACCAAGCCGGGCCAACCTCCCAAGTCTCCAACATTTCCTCGGGACAATCCTCGAGAAATCGCGAAGGCCGCGTGATAATATCCCCACTGTAGCTCTTAGGATTAATCTGCGGGTAGGTTAGATAAAGTTCATCCTTCGAACGGGTCAACGCCACATAAAAAAGCCTCCGTTCCTCTTCAAACATATCCTGATCATCAGCTTCCAGGATTCGACCATTCGGGAACATACCATCAGCCAGCCAAATCAAAAAAACGACTTTCCACTCCAGTCCCTTCGCCTGATGAATCGAGGAAAGGACCAGTTTCTCGTCATCAGGCTCGACCCTGCTTCCGGTTGGTTCGCCGTCGACCGAACTCATCAAGGATAACTGGCCCAGCAATTCCAAAACATCATCGAAAGTCTCAGAATACAAAATCAACTGTTCAATGTCCTGACGTCGATTATCATAGTTCTCGAAACTGGCTTTCATATAGTCATCATAGACGCCTTCCAAAACGCTCGTGAGCATTTCAGAAGGGCGCTCATAGCCATCACCGACTACCATTTCGTCCAAGGTATAACAAAGCTGTTCCCAATCCTTTCTAGCTTTCGCGGGAACCTGAAATTTCAACATGTGGTCGGAAAAACGCTTTGGGGGCTCTTCCACCTTCGAAATCCCGACCTTGAGCCAAGCCCGCCAAAGCTTCGTTGCGGTGGCTGCACCGATGCCCGGAAGTAGCAGGCAAAAACGTTTAAAACTAACCTCGTCTCGACGATTCGTCGTAAAGCGCAAGAAGGCCGCAACATCCTTTATATGAGCTTGCTCAAAAAAGCGAAGACCACTCGTGATTTCAAAGGGGACCCCTCGGGAAGTGAGCTCCATCTGAATCTCCAGACTCTGGTGATGGGCACGATAAAGAATCGCCATTTCATCAAGCTCTATCCCTTCATCACGGAGCTCCAAAACACGTTGCGCTACAAAATCGGCCTGTGCCCTTGGGTCTTCCACCGGCACCAAGGCCGGAGTCATCGCTCCGCCTGATCGGGCTGCTCGAAGCACCTTTTTAAACTGCTTCTTGTTCGCAGAAATCGCAGCATTGGAAAGATCGATTACCTCGGGAACACTTCGATAATTGGTCTCAATCTTGTAAACCGTAGCCTTCGGGTAATGTTCGGGAAATGACAATATATTATCCATGTCGGCACCCCGCCACGAGTAAATCGACTGAGCATCATCGCCAACCACCATCACCGAGTTTTGAGGCCCGGCTAACAAATGAATTAGCTCACTTTGGACAGCATTCGTATCCTGATACTCATCAACCAGAAGGTATTGAAAACGCTTTTGGTAAAGACTGCAGAGCTCTTCATTTTCCTTCAACAACTTCAGTGGAAGGATCAGTAGATCATCAAAATCAACCGAATTCGTTTCGAGCTTCTTCGCCGTGTAGGCCTCTCCGACCTTCGCAATTTCTTCACCCCATTCCTCAAAGTACGGATAGCGGGCTTCCAGTAAATCATCGAGTTCTACACCAGTGTTCTCGACTAAGGAAAAAATCGATATAAGAACGTCGGCTTTGGGGAATCGACGTGACTTGGTATCGATGTCGCACTCCGCAACCACGGTGTTCATAAGCGACTTCTGGTCATCGCGATCCATAATCGAAAACGAACGCGTGAGACCGACTTCATCGGCATGCCTTCGTAGGATTCGATTCCCAATCGCGTGGAAAGTTCCGCTCCAGAGCTCACTAAGGTCGAAAGAAATCAGCTCACGAACACGCTCCATCATCTCACGGGCCGCTTTATTCGTAAAAGTGAGCAAGAGTAGACTCTTCGGGTCTACCCCTTGATCAAGCAGATAAGCGACGCGATAAGTCAAGGTCCGCGTCTTACCGGACCCTGCACCAGCAATCACCAAAGCAGGCCCAGGAGGAGAACTCACGGCAGCATACTGCTGCTCGTTCAATTCGGCCTGATAATCAATTCCAGAAACGCCCTTCCGGGGTCCTTTTTTAAGCTGATATTGCCGAGCCATTACTAGGAGGCATCGCGACTTTTAGTGTAGTCGATGTAGCGAGCATATTCATCCTTCACCTTGGGCATAAGAATATACATTGCGATCACGTTCGGCACCGACATCGCGAAAATCATGGCATCTGAGAAGTCAAAAACCTTGCTCATACTCAGCGACGAACCGATGACGACGAATAGACAGAAGAGTAACTTATAAACTAATTCGGCACGCTTGCTCCGACCAAACAAGTGGCTCCACGCCTGCACTCCATAGTAGGACCACGAAATCATAGTTGAGAACGCAAAAAGAATCACCGCTACTGTCAAAATGATCGGGAACCAACCAATCACCGACTCAAAAGCAGCCGAAGTCATAGTCACCCCTTTCAACCCTGGGTCATCGTAGGTTCCGGCCATGATGATGACTAGAGCGGTTGTGGTGCAAACTACAACCGTATCAATAAACGGCTCAAGCAATGCAACGATCCCTTCACTTGCAGCATACTTTGTCTTCGCCGCCGAGTGCGCAATCGGGGCAGAGCCAATTCCGGCTTCGTTGGAAAATGTCGCCCGTTTCATGCCCTGAATCATGACGCCAATAATACCACCTCCAATCGCAGTTGGCATAAATGCCTCTTCAAAAATTATACCGATTGCGGCTCCGATTTGGCCAAAGTTTACAAAAATTACGAACAATCCGGCGAGCATGTAAATTCCGCACATAAATGGAACCAAAGTTGCGGTTACCGATGCAATGCTCTTAATACCACCGATGATCACGAGTCCCACCGCAATCGCCATGATCAAACCAAAAGCCCAGCGATTTTCATCCAAAAATGAACCTTCTCCTACGACCCCAACCAACTGTTCACAAGCTTGGTTAGCCTGAACCATGTTACCTCCTCCAAAAGATCCACCAATACAAAGGAAGGCAAAAATCCCCGCCAAAATCAGGCCAAACATTCCCATCCCCTTTTCAGCAAACCCCTTTTTTAAATACTGCATTGGCCCGCCATAAACTTTGCCATCTTCGATCGTGCGATATTTCACACCAAGAGTACATTCGCAAAACTTCGAGGTCATCCCAAACAAACCAATCAGGATCATCCAGAACGTCGCGCCTGGACCACCCACACTGATGGCGATCGCAACACCCGCGATATTCCCAAGACCCACGGTACCAGAGAGCGCCGCACAAAGAGCCTGAAAGTGAGTAATCTCGCCAGGATCGGTCTCCGAACTATACTTCCCTCTGACAGTGCGAGCAGCCAAGCGCCAAGACCGGAGGTTCAGGAACTTAAAATAAACCGTAATGACGACTGCTGCTAATGCCAACCAGACGACCACAAGAGGAAGTTTGACCGGATTACCGTCGGCGTCCTTTGCGATCTCCACCCCGTAAAAAACCTTGCCGGTAACTTTATCTAAATAAGGTCCTAAATTTTGGTCGACCCACTCGTCCGGAGTTTCGCTAAAAACAATTTCCTCATTTTGGGCTGCTAAAGCTTGGGCCTCCTCAGCACGAAGAGCGCCCATCGAAAGCGTGGAAAGAAAGATGAGGATCGGGAGCAATTTTCGCATGACATCCGTACTCTGCGGGAAAGGAGGAAGAGCGACAAGTGAGAATCACCGCTTTACCCGCAAAACAAAAAAATCCATCCGGGTCACTCCGGATGGATTTTAGAAATGATTCTAGGGAAACCTCCGGCTATGGAAGAAGGTTCACGGCGCGAGCACGCTTGATTTCACGAGTGATCGCGCGGTGCATTTTGGCGGAAACTCCAGTTACCTTACGGGGAAGGATACGGCCAGTCTCGGTAGTAAACTTGGTAAGCACCTCAGGATTCTGATAGCTGATCTTCTCGAAAGGTAGGTCGAGACGCTTATTGGTCATCGACTTGTTATGCTTCCGGAAGTTGATCCGGCGCTGGATGGTCTTGGGCTCAGACATAGTAGAAGGTGGTTGGGGTCAGGGGCTAACGAAGCTCGCGGTGAAGAGTGCGACGCTTCAGGAAAGGGTTATACTT